>DASTNU010000867.1:0-3619 GCA_035720605.1 Longimicrobium sp.
CGAGCGTCCGGCCCCGCTCGCTTGCCGGCGAGGTGGGGCGGAGGAATGGGGCGCGCCTGTCCCGATGGGGCCGGGGACATCCCGCCACCGGAGCGGACATTCTGCTGCAAGTCGTTGTAGCAGGGCGGGTTGGCCAAACCACTTGCCTGTGCCCGCCACGGACCCGATATTGCGTAAACATCCGCATCCCCGATTTCCTGTCCGGGCGGCATCCGTCACGCGGATTTTTCGCCCCCGGTCCAGTTTCCCCGCCGGCACTTCCGCGTCCCGTCCTTCGCCGGCCCGTCCGTCCTCACCTCGCCATGCAGGAGCTTGAAATGAGCGAGCAGCCCCCCGTCCCGCCCACACCCGACGAGACCCAGCCGGCAGCCACCGTCGCGCCGCCGGACGGCGTGGAGGTGCACTCCATCTTCGAGCCGCCGGCAGAGGCGAAGATCCCGGCCCTGCACATCGTCGCCGAGGTCAAGGCCCGGCACCGCGCGCAGGTGGACGAGGCGCGCGCCCGCTCGCCGCAGGAAGACGCCGCGTCGGCGAAGAACGACGGGCGCACCGAGCAGGGGTCGATGCTGGTGATGGTGCCCATCAAGGCCGGCCATTACGAGGAGCTGGAGGCGCTCCTCGAGTCGCTGGGGAAGTCGACCGACCGGTACGACATGGAGGTCAACCCCCTCATCCCGTTCGCGCGGCTCACCACGGTGCACTTTGCGCGGTTCGTGCTGCACGCCGCGTCGCCGTCGGAGCAGGAGCCCATCCCGGTGTACCCCGTGCCCGACGGCAAGCCGCAGGTGCACGGGCCGCCCATCCCCGCCAAGCTGCTGTTCGCCACCGACTTCGACGGCGAGCAGGAAGCGCACGTCGACGAGCTGATCCGCGTGGCGGGGCCGGGGCTGGACAAGGTGTTCGGCCACTGCGAGGGGTGGCCGGGGATCGACCATCCCGCGGCGGTGCACGGGTTCTTCCTGCGCCACATGCTGGCGTCGAACACCTTCTACACGGGGACCATGCACCGCTCGGTGGAGCAGGTGCACCGCGAGGAGGCGCTGCACCAGGCCATCGAGCGGTACCTGAACGAGAACGAGGGGACGCTGGGCACCGACCCGGTGCAGATCCGCAGCCGCATCCGGGACTGGGTGTTCGCCAACCCCGACTTCGCCTGGGCCAGGACGCAGCCGGGGCCCTTCCCCACGCCGCTCTTCAACCCGGACTGGCTGGGCAGGGTGATCGTGGGCGGCGTCATCGCCCTCTTCGCCGCGCTCTTCCTGGTGCTGCGGCTGGTGACGGGCGAGTGGGGCGACGCGCTCCGGTGGACGCTGGGCGTCGCGGCCGTGGCGGTGGTGGCGCTCTTCGCGGCGTGGCGCTTCCTGCGCCACCTGGAAAAGACGGACCCGGTCATCATCCTCAACAAGCCGATCGGGGACCTGCTCAAGACCGAGGACCGCATCGTCCAGAACCAGATGAGCAGCGTCATCTACATCAAGGAGCCGCTCTGGTTCAGGGGATTCCTGCTGCGCACGGTGCTCACCTTCGTGGACCTGACGGCCAGGTACCTGAGCAACCAGGGAACGCTGGCGGGAACGCCCAGCATCCACTTCGCCCGCTGGGTGATCGTGGACAACGGGCGCCGGCTGGTGTTCTTCAGCAACTTCGACGGCAGCTGGGAGAACTACCTGGGCGACTTCATCGACAAGTCGCACAGCGGCCTTACCGCGGTGTGGAGCAACTGCGTGGGCTTTCCGCGGACGAAGAACCTGTTCCAGGAAGGCGCCACCGACGAGCAGAAGTTCAAGGCGTACTCGCGCGACAGCCAGATCCCCACGCAGGTGTGGTACAGCGCCTACCGCTGGCTGTCGGTGGACAACATCAACAACAACAGCAAGATCCGCCTGGGGCTGTACGGCGACGCGACGGCGGACGAGGCCGCGCTCTGGCTGCAGCGCTTCGGCGGGTCCACCAACGTGGACAACACCGGGCTCACCCTGGCCGAGGCGAAGAAGAAGGGGCAGATGCCCCCGCCGGCGCCCCGGGAAAAGGTGGACCGCGAGGACGTGCAGGGGCTGGTGATCCGGAGCTTCTACCCGCTCAAGCAGGCCGACTACGTCCCCGTCTACTTCCGCGGCGCCGCGCAGGACGGCCCGGCCTCGCACGCGCAGGTGCGCGCCTGGCTGGGCGAGATGGAAAAGGTGGTGACGCGCGGCGACCGGGGCACGCGGGAGGTGGAGCAGGACGGCTTCGCCCGCAACGTGGCGCTCACCTATCCCGGCGTCCGCAAGCTGGGGCTGAGCGAGGACGTCCTGAAATCCTTCGGCGAGGAGTTCCGCGACGGGATGGCGTCGGCGTACCGCAGCCGCATCCTGGGCGACGACGGCGACTCCGCCCCCGCCACGTGGATCTGGGGCGGGCGCGAGGACGAGGTGGACGCGATGCTCTTCGTCTTCGCGGACACGCCGCGGCGGCTGGACGACCTGGTGGGTGAGGAGACGGCCCGCGCCGCCGCCCACGGGATCACGCTGGGCGAGCGGCTGGGGAGCATCATGCTGGAGGAGGACAAGGAGCACTTCGGCTTCCACGACGGCATCGCGCAGCCGCGCGTCTCGGGCTTCGGCCGCCCCGACGACGACGAGGCGCCGTCGCCCACGGAGCCCGTGGTGCCGGCGGGCGAGGTGGTGCTGGGCTACACCAACGCGTACGGCAAGCTGCCGGTAACGCCCTCGGTGAGGGATACTCCCGCCGCCCGGGCGCTGCTGCAGCCCGTTCCGCCGGATCCCAACGCGCCGTCGGGCACCGCGGCGCGGCTGGACCTGGGGCGCAACGGCAGCTACGTGGTCTTCCGCCAGCTGGAGCAGCGCGTGCAGAAGTTCTGGCGCTTCGTGGACGAGAAGGCGCAGCACGACGCGGAGCAGCGCAAGCGGATGGCGGCCAAGATGGTGGGCCGCTGGCCCAACGGGGCTCCCCTGGCGCTCCACCCGGACCAGGAGCCGCCGGCGTTCGACCTCAAGACGGCGAACGCCTTCCTGTACTCCGTCAAGGGCCCGGACGGCCGCGACGACCTGCGCGGCGACAAGTGCCCGCTGGGCTCGCACATCCGGCGCACCAACCCGCGCGACGGCCAGATCCCCGGCCCGGCCACCTCCATGCTGGTGGCGGATCGCCACCGCCTGCTGCGCCGCGGCCGCGCCTACGGCGAGCCGATGGCCCCCTCGTTCAGCCCGGCGGACATCCTGGCGTCCGACAAGCCCGACACGGGGCGCGGGCTGCACTTCATCTGCTTCAACACGGACCTGGGACGCCAGTTCGAGTTCGTGCAGAACACCTGGGTGAACAGCATGAAGTTCGACGGGCTGTACGTGGACGCCGACCCGCTCATCGGCCCGCACAAGCAGCCGGGGGTGGACCAGGGCGTGGACCCGGAGGAGGTGACCAGCTTCACCGAGCAGCGCTGCCCGGTGCGCCACCGCGTCGACGGGCTGCCGCGCTTCGTGGTCACGCGCGGCGGGGCGTACTTCTTCATGCCCGGGATCAAGGCCATGCGCTACCTGGCCGGCCTGCCCTGACCCCTGGCGGGGCGGTCCTGACGGAACCCGGCGCCGGGGAGCTTCCCCGGCGCCGGGCCTGTTTTCGG
>DASTNU010000868.1:0-3374 GCA_035720605.1 Longimicrobium sp.
ACTACGCGGCGTGGCAGCGCGGGCGCGAGGTGGACGCGGCCACGGTGGAGTGGTGGCGCCGGACGCTGGACGGCGCCCCCCACGTGCTGGACCTGCCCCCGGACCGGGCACGGCCGGCCGCGCAGTCGTTCGCCGGCAGCCGGGTGGCGTGGGCGCTGGGTGCCCCGCTCTCCGCGCGGGTGCGGGCGCTGGCGGAGGGCGAGCAGGCCACGCTCTTCGCCGTGCTGCTGGCCGCGGCCGCCGCGGTGCTGCACCGCGCCACGGGGGAGGACGACCTGCTGATCGGCACGGCGGTGGCGAACCGCGATGCGCCGGGCGCGGACGCGGCGGCCGGGTTCTTCGCCAACACGGTGCCGCTGCGGGTGCGGGTGGATGCGGACGCCACGGCGCGCGAGCTGATCGCGCGGGCGCGGACGGCGGTGGCGGGGGCGCAGGACCACGCGCGCGTCCCGTTCGACCGCATCGTGGAGGCGGCCGGCGTGCGGCGCGACCCGGGCCGCCCGCCGCTGGTGCAGGTGATGGCGTCGCTGGATCCTGAGGAGGAGAGCCTGCTGCTGCGCCTTCCCGGCATCGCCACGACGCGGCTGGGGGTGGACACCGGCGCGGCCGCCTTCGACCTGGTGCTGAACCTGGTGGACGGGCGCGCCGGCATCCACGGCGAGATCCTGTATCCCACCAGGCTGTACGACGAGGCGACCATCCGCCGGCTCGCGAGCCGCTTCGCCGGCGTGCTCGGCGCGTTCGCGGCGGACCCGGCGGCGCCGCTGGGCGGGCTGCGGCTGGTGGACGAGGACGAGCAGCGCGCCGTCCTCACCTTCGGCAACGGCGGCGAGGTGCCGGCGGACGGATGCGTGCACCGCCTGTTCGAGGCGCAGGCGCGCGCCACCCCGGACGCGCCGGCGGTGTGGTGGGCGGACCAGGAGGTCTCGTACGCGGAGCTGAACCGCCGCGCCAACCGCGTCGCGCACCACCTGCTGGCGCGCGGCATCGGAGCGGAGGCGCGGGTGGGCGTGCTGATGGAACGCACGCCGGCGCTGGTCGCCGCGATGCTGGGCGTGCTGAAGGCGGGCGCGGCGTACGTGCCGCTGGACCCGCGCAACCCGGCCCCGCGCCTGGGCGCGATGGTGCACGCCTCCGGCGCCGCCGCAGTGCTCGTCGACCGCGCGCACGCCGGAGCGCTGGACGGCGTGGTGGAGATCGCGGTCGAGTCCATCCCCGCCGCGCCAGGGACGGAGCACGATCCCGCGGCCGCGGTGCATCCGGAGAGCCTGGCGTACGTCCTCTTCACCTCCGGCTCCACCGGCGGGCCCAAGGGCGTGGAGGCGAGCCACGGCGGCGTCTTCGCCTTCCTGCACGTGCTGCGCGCGCTGCTGGCGCCGGACGAGCGCGCCCCGATGCTCGCGGTGAGCTCCGTCGGGTTCGACATGTCGGTGGCGGAGATCTACGGCGCGCTGTGCTCCGGCGCACCGGTCGTCCTGGTGGACGGGCCGCTCGCCCCCGTCCCTCCCGCGCGCCCGCCGCGCACCGCCGTGATGGTGCCCAGCGTCGCCGCGGCGCGGCTGGCGGAGGACGCCATGCCGCCGGGGCTGCGGACGCTCCTGGTCGGCGGCGAGGCCGTCACGCCCGCGCTCGCCCGCCAGCTCCACGAGGCGCTCCCCGCCGTGCGCATCATCGACATCTACGGACCCACGGAAGCCACCGTCTACGCCACCTGCGAGGAGGTGCCGCGCGGCGCGGAGCGTGTCGGCATCGGCGCGCCGGTGGCGGGGGCGCGCGCGTACGTGCTGGACGGGCGGCTGCGCACGCACGGGATCGGCGAGCCGGGGGAGCTGTGGCTGGCGGGCGCGGGGCTGGCGCGCGGATACGCGGCGCGACCGGGGCTCACGGCGGAGCGCTTCGTCCCCGACCCGTGGGGCCCGCCGGGTGCACGGATGTACCGGACGCTGGACCGCGCGCGCCTGCGCGGCGACGGCAAGCTGGAGTTCCTGGGCCGCGCCGACGGGCAGGTGAAGGTGCGCGGCGTCCGCATCGAGCCGGGCGAGGTGGAGGCCGCCCTGCGCGCGCACCCCGCCGTGCGCGAGGCCGCCGTCGCCGCCCGCGGCGAGGGGGAGCGGCGGGCGCTGGCCGCCTGGCTCACGCTCGATGACGGCGCCGCTCCGCCGTCTTCCCCCGAGCTGCGCGCCTTTCTGCAGGCGCGGCTGCCGGAGGCGATGGTGCCGGCGTCGTTCACCAGGGTGGATGCGCTCCCCCGCACCGCGTCCGGCAAGCTGGACCGCCGCGCGCTCCCCTCCCCCGCCCCGGCGGACGCGGACGATGCGGGCGGGCACGTGCCGCCCCGCACGGCGCTGGAGGAGGCGATCGCGTCCGCGTGGCGCGAGGTGCTTCGGCTGCCGCGCGTGGGCGTGCACGACGACTTCTTCGCGCTGGGCGGCAACTCGCTGGTGGCGCTGCGGCTGCTGGCGCGCATCCGCCAGGCGGTCGGCGCGGAGCTGCCGGTGGCCGCGCTGCTGCAGGGGCCCACGGTGGAGCGGATGGCGCGCGCCGTGGCGGAGCGCGCGCGCGAGGTGCGGCTGCCGGTGGTGGCGCTGCAGCCTGAGGGTACCGCGCGGCCCCTCTTCCTGGTGCACGCGGGGGGAGGACACGTGGCCTGCTACGCGCAGCTCGCGGCGCTCCTGGCGCCGGACCAGCCGCTGTACGCGCTGCAGGCCCGCGGGCTGGACGACGGACTGCAGCCGCTGCAGGGCGTGGAGGCGATGGCGGCGCACTACATCGAAGGGATGCGGCGGGCCCAGCTGCGGGGGCCGTACCGCATCGGCGGGTGGTCGTACGGGGGGATGGTGGCGTTCGAGATGGCGCGCCGCCTCCACGCCGCCGGGGAGGCGGTGGAGCTGCTGGCGCTGCTGGACACCGCCCGGCCGGAGTCGCGCAGCGACCATCGCTTTCCGCTGGACTACGCCGCGGTGCTCCGGCGCATCCTGACGGACCTCTTCGGCTGGGGCGGCACGGCCGCGGTGACGATCGAGGCGCTGCGGACGATGGAGCCGGAGGCGCAGCTGCAGCACGCGGCGCGCAAGCTGGGCCCGCGGCTGCTGCCGCAGGAGCGGCTGCCGGAGGTGGCGGCGCTCACGCGGGTGCGCCTGGCCAACCACAACGCGCTGGTGGACTACGTGGCGCAGCCGTACGCCGGCCGCATCACCTACTTCAACACGCGCGCCTCGTCGCGGCTCCCCGCGGCGCAGGAGTCGATGCGGTTCTGGGGACGGCTGGCCGAGGGCGGGTTCTGCGTGCACGAGGTGAGCGGCAACCACGGCACGCTGCTGCAGCACCCGCACGTGGAGACGGTCGCCGACGCGCTGCGCAGGGTGATGGAGTGA
>DASTNU010000869.1:0-3227 GCA_035720605.1 Longimicrobium sp.
TGGTCGAAGGCGGAGACCTGCGCCTCGCGCGGATCGAGCGCCAGCCGTGCCGCGTGCGCCCGCACCTCGCGCCGCAGCCACGCCTCCGGGTCCGCGCCCAGCGCCGGCCCCGCCACGTCCAGCGCCCCACCCTGCAGGTCCAGCGCGAAGAAGCTCCGCACCGCATCGAAGCACTCGCACCAGAAGTCCTGGGAGCGGATGGAGTCGCCGAACTCGGACGCCGGAGGAAGCGGGGTGCTCGCGGGTCGCTGCTCCAGCTCGCCCGTGGGAAAGTGCTGCAGCGTCACGAAGCCGGCTTCCAGCGTGGCCGCGGCGCGCTTCGCGAACTCGGCCGCCGCGTACGCCGCGTGGTCGTTCAGCAGGCGGCGGGTGGCCTCGCGGTGCGCGGCCGCGGCCCGCTGCGCCTGCCAGGCGACGGCGCACGCCAGCAGCAGCGCGACGGCCAGCAGCGCTCCGGTGGCGGTGATCGCGCGAAGTCGGGGGATGCGGGGACGGATGAAGGACATCAGGCGGCGTACGTGCGATGTGGCGCGGCGGCGGACTGCCACCGTCCGCCGACCAATCTAACGCGCCGCGCAAACGATGCGGTCTGCCGCGGGTTCGGAAGCGGTAAGGAATGTGTAAGCGTGGGGGATCGTGGCGGCTCCCGCGACGGAGCGAATGAAACGCTTGGTGGGAATCTCTTCACCAGCCAAGCAGATCTGAAAACTGGAGCGAAGGTCTTCCCAGGCTGCGGTTTAGCCAGATACAGAAGTTGTGCAGCCCCACTTTCGCCGCCTGCGCGGACTCGTGGGGCAGGATCGCGGCGCGACGGCAGGCCGCCAGGTCGGGTGAGTAGATTCCTCAGTCGGCGCCCGGGTTTCGTGGCTTGTGATGGTGATGCGCGGCGCCTCCTTCGGAATGACAGTACGGAGCGGGGGGAAGGATCTCTCCTCTCCCGCGGCAGCTGCGGGAGAGGGGCCGTGGGTTTACCCGCTCAGGATGGAGGCGGCCGACCGCGTCCTGGGGACGTGATCGCCCCTCACCGCGGGCGGACGGAGTCCTTGCCCTGCTCCTGCAGCACGTCGGCCAGGGCCATGATGGCGCCGGTGGCGACCGCCCACCCCAGCATCATCCCCAGCCCGCTCTGCCGGCGCGCCTTGCGGGGCAGCCGCGGCGCGCCGCCGGGGGTGTGCAGCGTTCTGCGCGTGTACTTGCGCGCCATCTTGCTCGCGGCGCTCCCCACGATCATCCACATCAGCTTGCCCGCCAGCTTGCCCATCATCCCCTCCGGGTCACGCGTTCCTGGCCGCAGACCCGCGCCGGCGTTGCAGAAGGCGCGCCACACGGGGAGATGCGCCGTCGCCGCCGCCCGTGCGAGTCGCTACAATACGGGTGGATGCGAGACGTACCCCAACGCCAGCACGGGAGTGGGGAGATGACGGCGCTGACCCCGGTGCAGCACGAGATCCTGCGCCAGATGACCGGCGCGGTTGCGGGCGGGGGGCGCATCCGCTACCGCACCGAGTACCTGGGCTGGCTTCCCTTCGGCCAGTACCAGTGGGTGGAGGTGGAGCACGCGGGCGCCGGACGGCCGGTTCCGCTCGACCTCCCCGGCGGGTGGGAGCTGGACGACGTGCTGGCGATCGAACGGGCCGGCCGCCTGCGCCGCGTGGGCGAGACGCGCGAGGCGGAGCTCGACGTGGACGAGATCATCTACGAGCTGGTGGAGGGCACATGAGCGAGCCGGAGGTCTGGCTGCGGGGCGAGCGGGTGGAGGGGGTCTCGACGGCGCTGCAGCCGGTGGCGCACGCGCTGCTGCAGTCGCTGGGCGAGGTCGAGCGCGCCGCCTCGCCACTGTCGGACGCCGAGGTGTGGGTGACCCCCGGCGGCGCGGCGTCCGTGGGATTCCACCTGCGGCACATCGCGGGGAGCACGGACCGGCTGCTGGCCTACGCGCGCGGCGAGCAGCTCAGCGACGCCCAGATGCGCGCGCTGCGGGCGGAAAAGGAGTTCGCGACGGAGCTGGATGCCGCGGCGCTCCTCGCGCAGGTTCGGACCGCGGTGGAGCAGGCGGTGGAGCAGATGCGCGCCACCCCCGATGCATCGCTGGACGAGCCGCGCGAGGTGGGGCGGGGAAGGCTCCCCTCCTCCGTCCGCGGCCTGCTCTACCACGTCGGCGAGCACACCGCCCGCCACGCCGGCCAGGTGGTGACGACGGCCAAGGTCGTCCGCGGCCGCGCGGGCTGAAGGAGATCATCAGCCGCGCTGCGCAACCCGCCCGGCGTCGCGTCCGTATGGGGCCGCGCCGGCGGATCGCGGCCGGCCGGCATCCGCATCGACCGACAACCCTGATCGCAGGATTCTCCCATGCAAGCCAATCGCCTGGTGCTGCTCGCCGCGTTTCTCGCCGTGCCCGCCCTCGGCGCGCCGGCGGACGCCCAGACGCCGTCGAGGAGCGTCGCCGGCAGCTGGGGCGGCGCGCTGGAGCCGGGGCCCGTCCGGCTGCGCCTGAAGCTGATCGTCCCGGGCGCGGCGGGCGACTCCACCGCCACGCTGGTGAGTGTGGACCAGGGCGGCGCCAGCATGCCCGCCACCTTCAGCGTCCGCGGCGACTCCGTCATCTTCGACCTCAGCCAGATCGGCGGCTCGTACCGCGCGGTGCTGAGCGCCGGCGCGGACTCCCTGGCCGGCACGTGGACGCAGGGCGGCGGCTCGCTGCCCCTGGTGATGGTGCGCGGCGCGGACAGCATGATGGTGGTGCGCCGCCCGCAGGAGCCCCGGCGGCCGTTCCCGTACCGGGAAGAGGAGGTGGCGTACGAGTCCGTGGACGGCGTGCGGCTGGCCGGCACCCTCACCCTGCCGCCGGGCGACGGCCCGTACCCCGGCGTGCTGCTGATCACCGGCTCCGGGTCGCAGGACCGGGACGAGCTGATCTTCAACCATCGCCCGTTCCTGGTGCTTTCCGACTACCTGACGCGCCGCGGGATCGCCGTGCTGCGGGTGGACGACCGCGGCGTCGGCGGGTCCACGGGCGACCCCCGGACCGCGACGTCCGCGGACTTCGCGCGGGACGTGGCGGCGGGCGTGCGCTTTCTCCGCGCGCGGAGGGAGATCGGGCCCGTCGGGCTGATCGGCCACAGCGAGGGGGGATTGATCGCGCCGATGGTCGCGGCCCAGACGCCGGAGGTGCGCTTCCTGGTGCTGCTGGCCGGGCCCGGCACGGATTCGCGCACCCTGCTGGGCAC
>DASTNU010000870.1:0-2163 GCA_035720605.1 Longimicrobium sp.
TTCGCGGCGTGCGCCGGCGGCAGCGCCCTGGCCATGGTCACGCGCAGGAACCCCGTGGCCAGCGCCATGTGGCTCATCGGCACCTTCTTTTCGCTGGCCGCCATCTACACCCTGCTGGGCGCCTTCTTCATCGGCATCATCCAGATCCTGGTGTACGCCGGCGCCATCATGGTGCTGTTCCTGTTCGTCATCATGCTGCTCAACCTGGGCAACGACCTGGAGGCCGACATCCGCGGCACCGGGTGGAAGGTGATGGCCGGGGGCGCCGCGCTGGTGTTGATCGCCCTGCTGGCACGCATCTTCGCCGGCGACGTCCCCACGCCGCTGGGCCAGGAGGCCGGGGCCGCGGTGCTGGCGGGTCAGCAGGCCCGCGAGGGCGTGGTGAGCGTGATCGCCATCCCGCTGTACGGGCAGTACACGGTGATGCTGCAGGCCACCGCCATGCTGCTGCTGGTCGCGGTGGTGGGCGCCGTGGTGCTGGCCAAGAGAAAGGTCTAGGGGGCGCGGATGGAGACCGTACCGCTTTCGTATTCGCTGGGGCTGAGCGCCCTGCTGTTCTGCATCGGCGTCGCGGGCGTGGTGGTGCGCCGCAACGCCATCATCCTGTTCATGTGCATCGAGCTCATGCTCAACGCCGTGAACCTGGCGTTCGTCGCGCTGGCCCCCACGGCGGGGCCGCAGGCACAGGTGTTCGTCTTCTTCGTGATCGCCGTCGCCGCCGCCGAGGCCGCGGTGGGGCTGGCCATCATCATCGCGGTCTTCCGGCACAGCGAGTCGGTGGACATGAAGAACTTCAGCCTGCTCAGGTGGTAGGGGTGATGCTCCTCCTTCAAGCCGCGGAAGCGGCGCACGGGGCCCCGGCCGCGGCGCAGGGCGCCGAAGCGGGCGCCCACGCCGCCGCCGCCTTTGCCCCGGTGCTCCCCTGGCTCATCCTGGGCCTGCCGCTGCTCGGGTTCGTGCTCAACGGCCTGCTCTCGCTCGTCGCCGCGCGGCGCGCGCTGCCGCAGGTGCCGCCCGTGGGCGATCCGTACTGGGACGAGCACGGGCACGACGAGGCGCACGCACACCACGCTGCCCCTGCTCTCGTCGCCGCCCACGCGGGCGCCACGCCCAGCGAGCAGGAGGGGATGGACGCCGGTACCCGGCCCAGCCCCGTGGACGCGGCCGCGGCGGACCACGCGCACGACACGCATCATGCCCACGGCGCGCACGACGACCACGGGCACGACGCGCACGACCCTCCCTCGGGTCCGAAGCCCTGGACGCACACGCTGCCCTCGCTCATCGCGCCGGCCGCCATCCTGGGCGCGTTCATCATCGCCGTGCTCAACCTGCTGAGAATGCAGGGCGCGCACGAGTTCGAGACCGTCCGGGGGTGGAGCTGGATCCCCGCGGGGAGCCTGCAGGTGGACTTCAGCCTGCTGCTGGACCCGCTCTCCATGGTGATGACGCTCGTCATCACCGGCGTGGGATTCCTGATCCACGTCTTTTCCATCGGCTACATGAAGGAGGACCCCGGGTACCCGCGCTACATGGCGTACCTGAACCTCTTCGTGTTCTTCATGCTCACCCTGGTCCTGGGCGCCTCCTATCCGGTGATGTTCGTCGGCTGGGAGGGCGTGGGGCTGTGCAGCTACCTGCTCATCGGCTTCTGGTTCACCGAAAAGGCCAACGCGGACGCGGGGAAGAAGGCGTTCATCGTCAACCGCATCGGCGACTTCGGGTTCCTGATCGCCATGTTCCTGCTGTTCGCCCACCTGGGGACGCTGAACTTCACGGGGCCGGAGGGTGCGGAAGGGGTGATGCAGCTGGCGCCGGAGCGGCTGGCGTTCGGCGGCGCGGTGATCACGGCCATCTGCCTCTTCTTCTTCCTGGGCGCGGCGGGGAAGAGCGCGCAGATCCCGCTGTACGTCTGGCTGCCGGACGCCATGGCCGGCCCCACGCCGGTGTCGGCCCTGATCCACGCGGCCACCATGGTCACGGCCGGCGTCTACATGGTGACCCGCTCGAACGTGATCTATCAGCTTGCGGGCGGGGTCTCCATGCTGGTGGCGATCATCGGTGCGGCCACGGCGCTTTTCGCCGCCACGATCGCCATCGCCCAGAACGACATCAAGAAGGTGCTGGCCTATTCGACCGTGTCCCAGCTCGGCTACATGTTCC
>DASTNU010000871.1:0-3192 GCA_035720605.1 Longimicrobium sp.
CGGCGAGTAGAGCAGCCGGTTGGGCGACCCCTGCAGGTCCGTCACGCGGCCGACCGTCGCGCTGTTCACGATGGCGGCCGCCACCGTGGCGGGGGTGGCGGCGCTGTCGCCCTCCAGGTAGAGCGCGGCCACGCCGGCCACGTGCGGCGTGGCCATCGAGGTGCCGCTGATGGTGTTGGTGGCCGTGGTGCTGGTCCACCCCGCGCTGGTGATGCTGCTCCCGGGGGCGAACAGGTCCACGCAACTCCCCCAGTTGCTGAACGACGAGCGCACGTCGGTGCTGGTCGTCGAGGCGACGGTGATGGCGTTGGGCGCGTTCGCCGGCGACACGTTGCAGGCGTTCTGGTTCTCGTTCCCCGCCGCCACCGCGTAGACGATGCCGGTCGCGATGGAGTTCTGCACGGCGTCATGGACCGGCGCGTTGGCGCCGCCGCCCAGCGACATGTTCACCACGGCCGGCTGCACCGCGTTGGCCGTCACCCAGTCCACCGCCGCGGCGACGGTGGAGTTCGGGACCGACGAGCCGGCGCAGTTGAAGATGCGCACCGCGATCAGGTTCGCCTCCTTGGCCACGCCGTACGTGGCGCCGCCGATGGTGCCGGACACGTGGGTGCCGTGCCCGTGGCAGTCCTGCCCGTTCTGTCCGTCGCCCACCAGGTCGGTGCCCACGCTGGCCCGGCCGCCGAACTCCGTGTGCGTGGTCAGGATCCCCGTGTCGATCACGTACACGTTCACGCCGTCGCCCGTGCGGGTGTAGACGTACTTGGTGTTGAGCGGCAGGTCGCGCTGGTCGATGCGGTCCAGCCCCCAGGTGGCGGAGCTCTGCGTGTCGGCCAGCGCCACCAGGCCGTCCTCGGCCACGTACGCCACCCGCGGGTTGGCGAGCAGCGCCTGCACGGCCTGGGGCGAAAGGTCCGCCGCGAAGCCCTTGAGCGCGTGGTCGTAGCTGTAGTGCAGCTTGCCGCCGTTCGCGGGCACCAGCTCCGCGGCCAGCGCCGCGGCGTTGCCCACCTGCTCGTCCTTGAAGACGACGATGTAGCGGCCGGGAATCGGCTCCTCGGCGCGCAGGAAGCGGACGTCGCCCGGCAGGTCGCCGGGAGCCGCCGTGGGCAGCTCGCGCCCGCCGTTGTCGCATGCCGCCACGACGGCGAGCAGCGCCAGCGGAATGGCCAGACGTGAGGGATGCAGCAGTTTTCTCATGAGGAGGGGCGGGTGCAGGGGGCAGTGCGTGCAGATGCGGAGAGGGAGGGGGGACCCTCTCCGGGCCGACCGTGTTTACCGGGATCGGCCTCGCGTCTGCGTTTTCGCGGGCGCACGCGGTTCCGCAGGACCGGTGCCGTCTGACACGGGAAGCAGAAGCAGGTGGGCGCCAACATCTTACCCGAAGTTCCCCTCCCGCGCAACCCATCGGCATGGGGCATGGTCGCCCCGGTCGGGACACTCGCGTCGCGGAAAGCGGCCTCGTTTCCCCATCGATCCTCATCTGCACGGATGGAGAAAGCCGTCCCCCCGGGGGCAGGGGGACGGCTTTCGCGGGATGACTGCGGCTGGATGGCTTCGTCAGGAGCCCGGGGTGGTCACACCGACGGAAGATGAGCTCCCACATCCGCCGATGTTGCACGCCTGTACGACGTAGCGGTAGGTCCTGCCCGCTTCCACCGTCGCGTCCGCGAAGCCGGTCGCGCCCGCCCCCACCGTGGCGATGGTCTGGTAGGCGGGGAAGGTGCCATCGGGCCTGCGCACGGTGCGCCGCACGCGGAACGAGCTTTCGTTGCTGCTCGCGTCCGTCCAGCCGACGTTCACCTGCGACGGCGAGACGGCCTGCGCCCTCACTCCCGCCGGTGCCGCGGGTGGTGAGGGCACGGTGACCACCACCGCGCCCGAGGTGGCACACGCCAGGGCGCACGCCTGCACCCGGTAGCGGTACACGTCCCCGGGCGCCACGTCGGTATCCGTATGGCTGGTGGAGCCTGCCGGTAGCGTGGCAAGGGTCTGCGCCGGGGCGAAGGTGCCGTCCGGGTTGCGCCTGCTGCGCCGCACCTGGAACGAGCTCTCGTCGGTGCTCGCGTCGGTCCAGGCGATGTCGATCCGGTTGGCGGAGACCACGCTCGCCCCGAGGCCCGTGGGTGCGGCAGGAGGTGGCGGAACATAGGCGCTCGCCGCCGTCGAGGTGGCGCACCCGAACTCGTTGCACGCCCGTACCTGGTAGCGGTACCTCTGGCCCGAAACCACCCTGATGTCCGAGTACGTGGTCCCGTCCGTGACGCCAAGCCTGTCGTACGGCGTGTAGCTGCCATCCGGGTTGCGTGTGCTGCGCCGCACCCCGTAGCTGCCCGCCGTGCCGCCGGAGCCGCTCCAGGAGAGGTCGACGCGCGGGCCGGACAGGACCTGCGTCCCCAGGCCGGTGGGTGGACCGGGCGGCGGGATGACGGTAAGGCCCCCCGACGGTGCGGACGTGGTGCAGCCGACGTCGTTGCAGGCCTGCACCTTGTACAGGTACGTGGCGCCGAACTCGACCGTGCTGTCGGTGAAGCTGGTGCTGTTCGGCCCGAGCAGGCCCACGATCTCGTAGGGGGGAAAGATGTCCCCGGGGCCGCGCGTGCTGCGGCGCACCCGGAACAGGGTTTCGTTGCCGCTGTTGTCCCGCCAGTCCACATCGACGCGCAGCGAGCCGGTCGCCCTCGCGACCACGTCGCCGGGGGTGGAGGGAGCCGTGGCCACGACGTCGAAATCGACGGTCAGCTCGACGTAGTTGTACTCGGTATACCCGCGTACCATGATGAAGTAGTCGTCGGCGGCTGGCTCGTGCGCCACGCACTGCTCCCCGCTGTCGATGTCGTAGGGCCTGCAGTCCCAGTCGACGTCGGTCGGCAGCTGGCCGCGGCGGACGTACAGGTCGGCGTCGTGTTCGTAGCCTCCGCCCCAGATCTCGACGACCAGCGACGTCGTCCCGGCGGGAACGGAGACCACGAAGTACTGCTGGGACTCCTCCTCGCCGGAAAGTCCCTCCCAGGCGCCGTTCCCCAGCTCGTACCCCTCCTCTACGGCCAGCGCCACCAACACCGGCCGGATCGTGGAGCCCGCGGTCACCACGACGTGCGTCTGGTGGTCGCCCAGCGGGAGCTTGGTCGCGTCCACCGTCACGTCGAGCGTCTTGCTCGATCTGGCGGCGAGCGTACCGCTGGCGGGGCT
>DASTNU010000872.1:0-2802 GCA_035720605.1 Longimicrobium sp.
GCCAGCACCACCTCCATCAACCGCCGGATCAGGTCCCGCTCGCCCTCGTCGTCCGGCCGGGTCACCTCCAGCACCTGCGTGGCCCCCGACGGATCCTTGACCGCGATCATGAAGATGCGGTCGCGCGAGGCATCCAGCCCCATCGTCTCCAGGTCGAACTGCAGGCGGTGCAGGTCGTCGAAGGCCAGGCCGCGGAAGTACGTGCGCCCCGTGGCCACCAGGTACTGCTCCTCCGGCGGCAGCGCGAGCACGGACTCCGCGCCCAGCTCGCGCAGGTGCGGCACGGTGCGGCCCAGGCGGCGCGACGCACCCTCCAGCACCCCCGCAGCCAGCCGCGTGGCGTCCTGGGCGGAGACCAGGAAGCGCAGCTCGCCGGGCCCCTCCAGCTCGCGGTACCAGACGGCGGCATCGGGCACGCCCTCGGGTGCGAGCGCCGGGCCCAGGTGCCGCAGGTCGTCCAGGCGGTCGAGGAGGATCCAGGGGCGGAACCGCTCCTCCTCGCGGACCAGCGCGCCCGACTCCGGGATGCGCCGCCAGACGATCGCGCGCCCGTCCGGCTCCGCCCACACGGACACGATCCCCGGCGTGGGATCCCACCCCCACAGCCATTCGTCTTCGCGGGCGGTCATCCGCGCCTCGGGCTCATCGTCGGCGCCTGGAAAAAAATGGGGCCTCACACGGAGTCAACGGAGGACGGGCTCCAGCGTGCGGGCTGGTTCATCGTGATCTCGATCAGGTAGAATGGAGTCGTCACCCGGTGAGGCGCTATGGTGCCCCGCCGATCCAACTTCCTCGCCCGCGGCGGTGTCCCACTTCGGTACTCGATTCCTCGAACCCGGCGCCGAACTGATGATGACGGCGAGCGAACCGTTGATCCGGCTGGAGAACGTCTCGAAGGTCTATCACGCCGACGAGGTGGAGACGCGGGCGCTCTCCGGCGTGGGCATGGGCATCCGCGCGGGCGAGTTCGTGGCCATCGCGGGGCCGTCGGGGTGCGGCAAGAGCACGCTGCTGTCCGTGCTGGGGCTGCTGGATTCGCCCAGCGGCGGCGAGTACCGGCTGGGCGGGCAGCCCGTGCACCGCCTTTCCGCCACGGAGCGCGCCCGCATCCGCAACCGCGAGATCGGCTTCATCTTCCAGTCGTTCAACCTGATCGGCGACCTGACCGTCTTTCAGAACGTGGAGCTTCCGCTCACCTACCGGGGGATGCCGGCCGCGGAGCGCCGCCAGCGGGTGGAGGAGGCGCTGGAGCGGGTGCAGATGGCGGATCGCGAGGGGCACTTTCCGTGGCAGCTTTCTGGCGGGCAGCAGCAGCGCGCGGCGGTGGCGCGCGCCATCGCCGGCGGCCCGGCGGTGCTGCTGGCGGACGAGCCCACGGGCAACCTCGATTCCGCCAACGCCACCGCGGTGATGGAGCTGCTCCGCGACCTGCACCAGCAGGGCGGCACGCTGGTGATGGTGACGCACGACCCGCGCTTCGCCGGCTATGCCCAGCGGCAGGTGCAGCTGCTCGACGGGCGGGTGGTGGAGGACGGCGACGGGGGGAGGGAATGATGCCGCTGGCCGCGCTCGGGCTGGCGTACGCGCTGGCGGGCTGCACGGCCGCACCCGCGCCCCCGGCGGCCGCCGTGTCCGTCGAGCTCTGCTCGGAGACGTACCGGGGCGTGGCCTACACCTGGGTGCGCGCCGACCCGGCGCGGGTGCGCGTGCAGGCGTACTGGCGCGACGAGCACGGCCGCCCGATCCGCAGCCTGACCGGCCTGCAGCGGTGGCTGGCCGGCCGCGGCCAGGTGATGCTGGCGGGGATGAACGGCGGCATCTTTCACACCGACGCCACGCCCGCGGGCCTGCTCGTCTCGGAGGAAAACGTCCAGGATCCGCTGAACGAGCACGCCGCCGCGCCCAGCCCGGGCCAGCGGGGAAACTTCTACGTGCAGCCGAACGGCGTGTTCTTCGCCACCACCGACGGCGCGCTCCACATCACCACCACACCCGGGGCGAAGGCCTTCCTGGACCGGATGACGGCGGCCACGCAGTCCGGACCTCTCCTGGTGCAGAACGGGCGACTCACGCCGGCGTTCCGCAGCGCGGACACCCTGTCCGCCTGGACCGGCTCGGCGGCGCAGCGCGCGCGGGAGCTGCCGGCCGGCCTGCCGACGCGCAACGCGGTGTGCCTGGGCCGGGACGGAACCCTCTACCTGGTGCTCACGGAGAGCGGCGTGCGCGGAGACCCGTTCGCCCGCTTTCTGCGCGACCGGCTGCGCTGCCGCGATGCGCTTTTCCTGGATGGGAGCTATTCTGCCCTCCACGTCCCGGGACGGCGCACGGCGGCGCGCGGTGACCTGGTCACCCTGCTGGCGGTGCTTCCCCGGTAGCCCTCCCGAACCCCGGGAATCGAGCGAATGGCCAGCCTCAACGCCCTGCGCGAGCTCACGCTGGCGCGCATCCGCATCTTCGTGCGCGAGCCGGAGGCGCTGTTCTGGACCTTCGGCTTTCCCATCATCATGGCGCTGGGGCTGGGGATCGCCTTTCGCGAGCGCCCGGCGGAGCGCGCCCCCGTGGGCGTGGAGCGCGGCACCGTGGCCGAGCGCTACGCCCCCGCGCTGGCCCGCGCGCCGGAGATCGACCTGAAGGTCCTTCCGCCCGACTCGGCGGAGCGGGCGCTGCGCAAGGGCGAGGTGGCGGTGCTGCTGGCCGGGCGCGACGTGCTGACGTACCGGTACGACCCCGCGCGCGCCGAGAGCCGCAGCGCGCAGCTGGTGGCGGACCGCGCCGTGCAGCGCGCCGCCGGCGCCACCGACC
>DASTNU010000873.1:0-4380 GCA_035720605.1 Longimicrobium sp.
CGCGGCAGAGCGGCTGGGCTTCGGCCGGCCGGACGACCGGCCCACGGCCGTGGCGCCCGTGGTGGCCACTCCGGGCGGGCAGGCCGCCGCTGTGGCGGATTCGGCGGACGTCACCGCACTGGCCCGCGAAGCGGCGGCGCCCACGGCCACGGGTCCGAACGCCCGCGCGGGAGGTTTGCCGCCGGGGATGTCGGCGCCGGTGCGCTTCAACCCCGCGGGCAACTACGTGCTGCTGCAGGTGGATTCGCGGCAGCGGGTGGGGAACGTCACCGTCTGGGTGGAGGAGCGCCCGAACTCCGAGGGGCAGGTGGTCGCCAACCGCACGGGCGAGACGCTGCAGCCGCTGGGCGACGGGCTGCGGCTGCGCAACTCCCGCTCGTCGCGCGCGGACTACACGGTGCGGGTGCCCACGCGCATCCGCTTCATCCGCGTGCGGATCGGCGACGAGGCGGAGACCACCATCGCCGTCTCGCGCGCCACCGCCAGCCGTCCCTGGGTGTGGAACGTGAGCCTGGCCGGCGGCGGCTGAGGCGTTCCACGCGGAGGACGCGGAGCCGGAAAGACAGGACGCGGAGAACCACCCGGTTCCCCGCGTCCTTCTTCTTTTGTCACCCATCCCAGCCTGTTTTCCCGAGGGAGGTGCCGAGTGTGACCTTCGCGCTGCCCGTCACCCTGGCGCCGACCGAAGGATCTTGCCGCATGACCGTGCGGCCGGCCCGGTGCGCGAGGGGCCGGCCTCGGGGTGCGGCGGAGTAGATCCTTCGGTCGCGCGCAAAGCGATCGTGCGGCCGCTGGCTCCGCGTGGCGCTCCCTCAGGAAGACCGCGCTCGCGGTGGAAAGCCCAGCGTCGGCGATTCCCCTCGGCAGGACGACGATCCTGAGCCCGGCCCCCTCAGCGGTCGCGCGAGGATTCGACGACGAGGGTGTAGCTGCCGGTCTCGTCGGCGCTGAAGGAGTTGGCGCGGATCACGTACTCGCCGTCCGCGGGGAGCGTGACCTCCAGGAGCGAGTTGGTGCCCTCGCCGCCGTCGTCCATGTTGGCGATCTCGTCGAACTCGCCGCACTCCTCCATGCGCCCGATCGCCACGTAGGTGTCGAAGTCGTCGGAGTCCATGCGGATGCGCAGCTGCTCGCCCGCGTGGCCCTGGTAGCTCCACAGCTCGTAGTACGAGCCGTCGGTGTCCAGCGTGCCGTCCTGCTCGTCCAGCTGGCCGCTCATCTCCTGCCCGGACGAGATGGGACGCGGCGGACCGGCGGCGCGGGACACGCGCTCGCGCAGGGTGAGCGTGTACGCGCCCGAGGCCTCGCTGAAGGAGGTGGCGCGCACCTGGTACTCTCCCTCCTCGTCGACCACGTGGGCGATGCGCGAGTTGGTGCCCTCCTCCCCGCTGTCGTCGTCCGACGCCACGGAGACGAACTCGCCGTCCTCCATCCGCCCCAGGTTCAGGTAGGTGTCGAAGTCCTCCGACTCCATCTCGATGGTGATGCGCTGCCCGGGGCGCCCGGTGAAGGTGTAGAGGTCGTAGTAGCGGTCTTCCTCCTCGTCGGGGTTGTCCGTCTCCGCCAGCTCGCCGGTGACGGTCTGCCCCGGGGCGATGGTCCGCCCCTGGCCGGTGGTGGGCTCGGGCGCGACCTGCAGCCCCAGCGTATAGGCGCCCATCCCGTCCTCGCTGAACGACTGCGCCACCACCAGGTAGGTGCCGGATTCGGGGATGGTGACCCGCAGCCGCGAGTTGGTGCCGTCGCCGCCGTCGTCGTCGGAGTCGATCTCCTCCACCAGCGGCCCCACCACGCGGCTGACGATGAGGTACGGGTCGAACGCGTCGGACTCCAGCGTGGCCACCAGCCGCTGCCCCCGGGTGGCCTGGAAGCGGTACGCCCGGAAGCGCCCGCGGTCGAAGACGGTGAGGTCGCCCTCCTGCAGCGCTCCGGTGACGGTCTGCCCTACCTGGATGGGGTCCGCGCCGGGCTGGGCGTGCGCCCCGGCGGGGACGGCGGACAGCAGACAGGCCGCGAGGGCGGCGCGTTGCAGGTGCTTCATGTGCCTCCGGAGGTGATGAAGGAGCGGCGGAGCCGGGATGCAGGCCGTATGGCCGGACGGGGCGGTGTGCAGCGTGCGCGGGTTGGACCACGGCAATCTAGGCGTTTGCGTCCGGCGCGCCAGAAGAAAAATCCCGACATGCGCGGGAAGGCGCATGCCGGGTTGGTCCCGAACCGGGCCTCAGGTCCGGGATGCGTCCGCCGCCGCCCTGAGCATGTGAACCTGTCGCAACGACAGCGGAAAGCCCCCGCAAACTGCGCGGGGCTTCAGCTGCTCGCGGAACGGCCCTCGCGCACCGACTCACCCCGCCACCCCGTCACCCTCTCACCCCCGTCACCCTGTCACCCCGTGACCGCCGCCACCCGCACGGGGACAGGCACCCCGGCGCGCAGCCACGCGCGGGCGGCGAGCGCGGCGACCACCGCCCACGCCAGCAGCGCGGCCACGGCGAGCCCGGTGGCGGGGGACGGCTCCAGCACGGGACGGCCCAGCACCGTCTGCCAGGCGATGCCGGCGCACGCCACCAGCCAGGCGAGCCCCGCCGCGTGGATCCACGGCCGCGCGCGGTGCGCCCCGACGCCCGCCCAGGTGAGCAGGATGGCCACCAGCGGCAGCGCCTGCAGCCCGTGGAAGCCCATGGCGTGCAGCGGCAGGATGCTCCCCTCCGCTCCCGCCCGCGACCCCTGCACCGCGGTCATCCAGTAGCCCGCCCCGAACGCGGCGAAGGTCGCCAGGGCGCCGTAGCGCAGCGCCAGCAGCAGCGGCCCGTCCGCCCCGTCCGTCCGCCGCGCCAGGATCTTCCACGCCAGGATGGCGAAGGTGACGATCATCCCCGTCGCCGCCAGGAAGAAGAAGCCGCCCAGGACTTGGTCCAGCGGCGATCCGACCCGGGTAAAGCGCGGATCGATGCCGCGCGCGATCTGCACGTTCTCCATCCCGAACGCGTACAGCGACAGCAGCACCAGCGATACCCGCCAGGCGATCAGCCCGCCGCGCGACCAGCGGGCCAGCGGCACCAGCATCACCAGGCTCAGCAGGTAGATGCCCACGGCGATGTCGAAGGTCATCGCCTTGCGCAGGTGCCCCTCCGTGCCCACCAGCTCGCCGCCGCGAATGCCGATGGCCACCGCGCACGCCATCCCCAGCGCAATCCCCAGCAGCGCCGTCGCCGTCAGCGCCCGCTCGCGCCGAAAGACGCCCAGCGCACCCCCCGCCGCCCTCCGCATCGCCGCGCCGGGACCCGGGAAAGCCGGCACGCGGCCCACGCCGGGCTCCGTCTCCGCCGGGTGCTCGTGCGCCGTGCGGCGGCTGCGGCTCCACGCGCGCAGCAGGTAGTACGCAAGGAAGCCCGCCGGGCCGAACATCAGCGTGGCGAACAGCAGCACCGACTGCACCGGCATGGGCACGTGGCGGTGCTGCAGGTTGTCGCGGTAGATGAACAGCGCGGCCAGCTGGTCGAACGCCAGGATGTGGATCCACGCCACCAGCGCGACGTCGGGGTTCGCCAGCAGCCCGCGCACCCCTTCCGCGCTGCCGTAGTCCGCCATGATCCCCAGCCCCGTCTGCATCAGCAGGGGAACGATGCCCAGCAGGTAGAGGGCGGAGAGAAAGACCGGGAACGCCGCCGACTCCGCCGCCCACCGCGTCACCCGCCAGGTGGGGAGCAGGATGAGCAGCAGCCAGCCCAGCATGGCGATGCCGGCCAGGTTGAACAGAGAGTCGTACATGGACGGCTCCGGCGCGGGTGGGTGGGGAATCCGGGAGGCAGAGCGCGGCGGAGCCGGACGATGCGGCGGAACCCCGGCCGCATCCGGGTTCGCGCTCCCGCCGGATACGACGGGACCCGCGGCCGGGTTTCGGCCGCGGGTCCGGAGCGCGCCGGCGCGGGCGAGCGCGCCGGCCGGTGCCGGTCAGACCGTGGCCGTCTCCCGGGCCGGGGCCCGCGCGCCATCCCTCTCCCCCGCGGCGAGCCCCTGGCGCTTCTCCGCCTGCCGGTTGCGGAAGCGCAGGATCAGGTACACCAGCATGGCCAGCGGGCCGACGAACAGCACCGCCAGCAGGATGATGGACTGCGCCCACACGGGGACGTACTTGCCGTTCTGGTTGTCGTTGTAGATCAGCATCGCCACCACCTGGTCGAACGCCAGGATGTGCAGCCAGAACACGGTCCAGAACTCCGGGTTGGCGAACAGGCTGTAGACGTCCCGGTAGTTGTTGAAGTTGATCAGGAGCAGCGCCGTGCCCATCTCCTTGATCATCCCGTACAGGCTGACCGTGTAGAGCAGCGACAGGAAGAGCGGAAAGATCCCCTCGTCGATGATCCAGTTGGTCCACTTCCA
>DASTNU010000874.1:0-4934 GCA_035720605.1 Longimicrobium sp.
ACATGGGCGCGACAGGTACCGAACTCGACCGGTCTTCGTACCATCCGACTGCAGGACAGAACGGACGACCTGCCAGTACTCGTCCGTGCAGGCGCGGAGGGGCACCGACTCAGGGCTAACCATCAGCGCCATGCCGTCGTACGGGGTACTATCCAAGTGGGATACTTACCGTCGCAGTTGCGGGTGAAGCCAATAGGCCGAGACTGCCGACCAGTTAGTGACAAAGTCGCGAAGAGGCATCGTGGAGGTCTAGGTGACGTTGAAGGAAAGGCTTCAGCTACTGGTTCGATCGGCTCCGCCGGGCACGCTCGTTCCTGTCGAGGGGCTGGCGAAGCTGATTGATGGGGCCGAGGAGGAGGGGGGAGACATGGCGGTGGAGGAGGTAGGCCGTCTCGCCGCCGAAAAGTTCGGACGGAAGTCCGCGTACACGCCAGCGGCGATCCGGAAGTGGATTCGGTCGGGACTGCGAGGGGTACGCCTGCGCGCGTACCCCTCCGGCAGCGGATATCGGGTTCGTCAGCGTGACTTCCAGCAGTTCATCTCCGCCGTGCGTGATCAGCAGGTGGGCGGTGGGGAACCCACGCTACAGGTAGACTCGGGATACGACCCCGAACTCGACGAGGAGATCAGTCTCGGCCAGCGCGCCTACGCCGCCAGCTCCCGCTGAGCGGCGAGCGCGTCTACCGTCGCCCGTCCGTCCTCCGTCAGTTCCCACCGCGCTCCCCGGCCCTCCCCAGGACAGACCACAAGCTCCAGCTGCACCAACCGCGCACGCGCCGGGTAGAACGTGCCCGGCGACATCTGCAGCGCCCGCATCCAGTCCCCCGTCGGCAACGGTCCGGACGCCAGCATGCAGAGCGCGCGCGCCTGCCCCGCCGACAGCGCCGCGGCAATCCCGCGCGCGAGTTGATTCCGGTGCGCATCTGCCCAGTCGCTCCACCGGTACTCCAGGTGCGGGCGCGAGCGGCGGAAGCGCGCGTGCTTGAAGTAGCGCTCCTCCAGCATCTCCATGGAGCCGTGCCCCATCTCCGCCCTCAGCTTCAGAGCGGACATGGGCTGGCCCGTTTCGTCGCACGTGTACGCGCGATGGGTCGCGAACGTGGGACGGAAGCGCCGGGTGCGAACCTCACCGGGCTCGAAGCCCGCCAGGGCGGCGATCTCGTCCAGCGCCTTGCGCCAGTCGCCCACAGGCTCGTTGGGTGTCGCGCCCGGAAAGAGGAGCCGTCCGGTCGGCGCCTGCGCGCTGGCCAGGTACTCGCGCATGATCTCCGCCAGCTGCGGCTGCAGCGCGATGTAGCGAGTGCGGTACTCGGTTTTCAGGTGGTCCCGGCTGACGTTCGTGCGGACCATCACCACCCCGTCGGGAAACTCCGGGTCGTCCGGCAGGCGAAGATCGATGAGCTCCCGCGACTTCGCCTCCGACTCGATGCACCCGGTGAGGAGTTCCCACGCGAGGAGCGGATAGATCGGCCACCCCGGCTGGCTGAGGGGAAAGAGGCGCCGCGCCGCCTCCAGGAGGAGGGCCGCTTCCCAGATCTCCAGGTGCTTGGTCGGAGAGTTCTCGGCCGTAGGCTTGTCCACCAAGTCCTGGACCAGGTTCCGGATGAGAATGCCCTTGCTCTTGGCACGCTGGAGCATGTTGCCGAGCGCCCCCAAGTACTTCCGCTGCGTCGCCCAGCTCAGCCCGCCCCTGCGGCGTCCGGCCGAAGGCTGCGTGTTAGGCGCCGCCTCGCGAAGATGCTCCATGTACGCCTCGATGTGAGCCGGCTCGAGCTCGCGGAGGTCGCGAACGCCCAGCCCGCGGAAGAACCGCGCGGCGTGCATCAGCCGCGTGCGCTGCGTGGCGATCTCACGCTCCGATGGACGGCGGCGGCCCTTCACGTCCGCCTTCGCGGCCAGGTGGTAGCCGATGAAAGCGCCGATGGAGGTGGGGGCGTCGGGCGCCGCTCCCGTGCCGCCGTTCGGCCGGAGCTGGCGCTTCTCCCGCAACTCGATCAGCCGCTGGGCGAAAAGGATAGCGGCGGTGTTGGGGTCTTTGGTGGCCAGCTTTTGGCCCTTCTCGACCAGCGGCTCTTGGCGGCGGCCGCCCCACGCCTCCCACGCCCCCAGCTCGGCGTAGGCGCGGCCGTTGATCCAGCGGATGTACGCCCGCGGCTCGGTCTCGGCGCCGCGGGGACGTCCTCTTGTACGGTCGGACATGCGGTGTATCGGTTGGACGTTACAGGGCGATACCCCGGAACACCGACCGACGCCCGGACGGAAATTGTGAAAGAAATTGTGAAAGCCGCTAAAGCGCCCCGAACGCAGAAACCCCCGCGACCGCTGCAAGTGCAGCAACCGCGGGGGTTTGCGAAGAGTGCGCCCGACAGGATTCGAACCTGTGACCTTCGGCTCCGGAGGCCGACGCTCTATCCAGCTGAGCTACGAGCGCGCACGTGGATCGGAGGAGGCGAATAAGCCGAGTTCTGTCCCCGGCCGAAACCGGGGGAGGATCATTTCTCTGGGACCGACGTTGCCGCCGGCCTCGTGCAGCCTACCCGGGACTGGTAGCGGAGCGGGCAGCTCCATCGTCCCTGCTTGGCCTTGCTCCGGGTGGGGTTTGCCATGCCGCGCCTGTCGCCAGCCGCGCGGTGCGCTCTTACCGCACCGTTTCACCCTTGCCTGTGCTCTTTCGAGCCATCGGCGGTTTGCTTTCTGTTGCACTTTCCGTGGCCTCTCGGCCCCCGGCCGTTAGCCGGCACCCTGCCCTGCGGAGCTCGGACTTTCCTCGACGCCCGCGAACGGACGCCGCGATCCTCACTCGCCTCCTACGACCCGTGTTGTCAAACAGTGCCCAGGAGAGGACTCGAACCTCCACGCCGGTTAAGGCACCAGATCCTTAGTCTGGCCTGTCTACCAGTTTCAGCACCTGGGCAGGTGCGGTCCCGCCAGGCGTGCCGCGGACAAGTGCTCCCGAGAGGACTCGAACCTCCACGGGCTTGCGCCCACTAGATCCTGAATCTAGCGCGTCTACCAATTCCGCCACAGGAGCGGTCCCGGTCCGCGGGCCTGCCGGCCCCGACGACACGCGGCGCGACCGTTGCCGGCCCACGCCGCGAATCGCATCCCCAAAAACAGCGCGCCCGGAAGGATTCGAACCTCCGACCTTCTGATCCGTAGTCAGACGCTCTATCCAGCTGAGCTACGGGCGCACGGACGACCTACCATCCCGCCCCGCGCCGCGAAGCGCGAATGCACCGGGTAGGAATCGAACCTACAACCTTGGGATTAAGAGTCCCCTGCTCTGCCAATTGAGCTACCGGTGCGTTGGCGAACAGAGGGAGGAATTTAGGGCAAAACCCCCGTCCGGTCAATCCCCGGCGGCGGTTTTCCCTCTCCCGCCGGCCCGTCCGCGGAGAATCTCAGCCGCCGCCGGCCTGCCGCACCACGCCGGGGCGGTAGCGCATGAACGCCCGCAGGTCGCCCAGGTCGTAGCCGCCGCTGCGGTTGCCGAAGTAGTCCAGCGCGTCCCGCTCGTCCGCCGCCAGCGGGGCGCCGGGGGTGCCCAGCAGGGGCGCGAGCAGCCCCTCGGTGGCGACCGTCGCGGGAAGGGTGGAGACGGTGATGCGCGCCTGCCCCCCGGCGACCTCGATCTCCAGTCCCACGTTGGAGCGCCGCCCGTCGTTCAGGCGCGCGGAGGGGTGGGTGCGGTCGTCCAGCGTCCGCCGCCCGGTGAAGACGTCGCCGGCCACGCCGCGGTTGCCCCCTTCCGCCGCGGTGCGCAGCAGGGCGCCGTCGCCGTCCGCCTCCACCAGGCTGACCAGGTACCGCCGCGGGCAGGTGACGCAGGAGATCCTCAGCCTCCCGCCCCAGTCTACGTGGTACACCAGCACCCCGCCCACCGGGAGCACGGCGTCGAAGCCGGTGTTGGGGCGGTACTCCAGCATCAGGTACTCGTAACCGCCCTGCAGCAGCACCACCAGCGCCTGTCCGCCGGTCTGCACCGGGTCCAGCGTGTAGGTGCGCCGCCACCCCGGCTGCGCCACCACCTGGTCGATCCATCCCAGCGGCGCCTTCTCGAACGGGCTCATGTGCGGCGGGCTCACCGTTCCGCCGTACGTGGAGCCGTCGCCGCACCCCCACCCGCCCCCCGCCATCAGCGCCCAGCACCCCAGCACCCAGCGGCGGTGCATGGGCTCCAGCCCCCCGCTGGCGTCGTAGAAGTCGGGGAGCTGGAAGGCGTGGCCCGTCTCGTGGGCGATGGTGCTGATGCTCTGCTGGCTCCCGTCGCAGTTCACCGCGCTCTGGATGTGGTACTGGTCCACCAGCACCGGCCATCCGTTGGGCCGCAGGTCGTCGGTGGCGTAGGGGACGCCCAGCCAGCCGCTCAGCCCCCCGCGGTGCGGCCAGATTCCCTCGCCGCCCACGCACGCGGCGGCACGCTCCGCGAACTGGAACACGGCCAGGTCCACGTACCCGTCGTCGTCGCCGCTGTTGGGGATGCCGTCGGGGCCGTCGCTGTCGTACTGGGCGAAGTTGGTGGCGGCGTCCACCCCCTTCACCGCCTCGCGCAGGTAGCGCGCGGTGTTGGCATCCAGGCCAAGGCCGTACGACTCCCCCACCGTCTCCGCGCGGGTGATCCCGGTGCGCACCCAGGGGAGCACGGTGCCGCGGATGGTGAGCAGCCCCCCGCTGAGCTCCTGGTAGTACTCCGTCAGGTTGCCGCGGGGGTTGGCGCCGAAGAGCGTTTCCCGCACGCTCCCGGCGCTCAGCGCGGGCTCCGGCGAATCGGAGAACAGCGCCATGATCACCACCATGTGCAGCTCGCCCCGCAGCGGCTGGTTCTCCACCGACACGGGCTCGCCCCCCGGCGTCAGCTGCGGGGCCGCCCGGTAGCTGGGCCAGTGCCGCTTGTGCTCGAAGAAGTCCGGGTCGCGGCGGATGCGGTCGTAGTA
>DASTNU010000875.1:0-4371 GCA_035720605.1 Longimicrobium sp.
CGGCAGCTACCAGCGGCGCAAGGATCCCGTGGTGGGGTACGAGTTCGAGGACCGCAGCCTCGATACCGGGGTGGCGGCGGCCGTGGGCGTGGAGTGGTTCCCGGTGCGCCGGGTGAGCTTCACCGGCCATACGGGGGCCGAGCTCTTCGCGCGGCGGTTCGAGCAGCACGCCGACGGTCCCGACGACCAGGAGTTCGACATGGAGGGCAGCAGCCTCTTCCTCCGCACCTTCACCACCGCGCTCACGCTGCAGATCTACTTCTGAGGCGATCTGGTGCCGCAAACGAAAGCGTGTCTCGCCGCGCCCACGCCCGGGCGGTTAAAGCCGCTGCGCCGCTGCTACAACGGCGGAAAGCCCCGCTAACTGCGCGGGGCTTCAACTGCTTCAACGCCGTGTCCCGCGGAGGCGGACAGCGTGACGTCGTAGCCGCGATTACAATCGCTTTCCGCGTGACGATTTCATTTGCTGGCCGCGGGGGGGGGACCGCATGTTGAAGTCATTCCGGCACATCCCTTCACCGCAATACGGCACGGCCGCGGTCGCCATCACTGCCTCATTCCGCGGCCTGCCCGCACGAAGTTCTTGCGCGCGGCGCGCAATGGCTGCAATATAGGCCCCGCTAACCAGCAGTACGCATCTTTCCCCTTTCCAATTCCGTGCGGGCGCCCGGGATAGCCCCGGCGTCCTCCGCAAAGACCTTTCGCGGAACGGTGCCATGATCGCATTCCCCATGCACCACGCCCGCCCGGGCGCACTGGCGCTCGCGGCCCTGCTGGCGCTTCCCGGCTGCACCATCGCCATCGGCGCGCCGCCCGAAGGCGCGCCCGCCACCGCGACCGCGGCGGCGCCGCGCACCCAGCGGCAGCGCCCGCAGCCGCGGCCGCGCGACCAGATCTACATCCCCGCCAGCCGCCCGGCCGAAAGCGAAGGCGAGGCGCCGGCCACCGAGCCGGCTCCGGCGGAAGAGGCCGTGGAGATGGAGGAGGCGGTGCTCGCTCCCGGCGCATCGCTGCTCATCCCCGTGCGCGGGGTGCGGCCGGACCAGCTGCGCGACAGCTACGATCACGCCCGCTCGGGCGGCCGGGTGCACAACGCCATCGACATCATGGCGCCGGGGGGCACGCCCGTGCTGGCCGCGGCGGACGGCACCATCCACCGCCTGCGCACCGGCGGGCTGGGCGGCGTCACCCTCTACCAGCTGGGCCAGGACGGGCGCACGCTGTACTACTACGCCCACCTGCAGCGCTACGCCGCCGGCATTCGCGACGGCACCCCCGTGGTCCGCGGCCAGGTGATCGCCTACGTGGGTGACACGGGGAACGCCGGGGCCGGCAACTACCACCTGCACTTTTCCGTGGGCCGCCTGCGCGACCCCGACCGCTGGTGGGAAAGCGACAACGTGAACCCGTATCCCCTGCTGGCCGGCGACTTCGCCCGCGCCTCGGACTCGCGGGAGCGCCGCTGAGGCACGCCCCGCGCCGCCGTGCTGCTGCGGCCGGCGGCGCGGCGTCCACCGTCACGCGTCCCTGAGCCGGTCCGGCCTTCTGCGCTGCTGATTCCAGCAGGGTTGGCTTCTGCGCGGCCCCTTGCTACCTTCCCCGGCCCGAACCCTCGGAGCCGACGGACAGGAGCAGCATGGCCGCGCACACCGGTGTCGTTCCCCCTCCCCCTCCCACGCCGTTCCAGCGGATCCTTTCGCCCTTCGCGCGGTTCGCCCGCACGGAGTCGTCGGGCGGCATCGTCCTCATCGCCGCCACGCTGGTGGCCATCGGCTGGGCCAACTCGCCCTGGGCGGACAGCTACCACCACCTGTGGGAGACGGAGCTCACGCTGCGGCTGGGTGGCAGCCAGCTCTCGTACCCGCTGCACTACTGGATCAACGACGGCCTGATGGCCGTGTTCTTCTTTCTGGTGGGGCTGGAGATCAAGCGCGAGTTCCTGGTGGGCGAGCTGGCCTCCGTGCGCCGCGCCGCCCTGCCGATCGCCGCCGCGCTGGGCGGGATGGTGGTCCCCGCCCTCATCTACACGGCGCTGAACGCGGGCGGGCCGGGGGAGCGGGGGTGGGGGATCCCCATGGCGACGGACATCGCCTTCGCGCTGGGGGTGCTGGCGCTGCTGGGGCCGCGCATTCCGCTGGCGCTCAAGGTGTTCCTGGCCGCGCTGGCCATCGTGGACGACCTGGGCGCGGTGCTGGTGATCGCCGTCTTCTACACGGACCGGATCGCGTGGAGCGCGCTGGGTGTCGGGGCCGTCGTGCTGGCGGCGCTGGTCGTCGCGGCACGGCTGCAGGCCCGCAGCCCGCTGGTGTACGTGGCGCTGGGGGTGATCCTCTGGCTGGCGTTCCTGAAGAGCGGGGTGCACGCCACCGTGGCCGGCGTGCTGCTGGCGATGACCATCCCCGCCCGCACCCGCATCGACACGGAGGAGTTCCTGGACCGCGGCCGGCGCATCCTGGACTACTTCGACGCGACCGGGAGGGAGGGTCCCGGGGTGCTGACCGACCCGCGGCAGCAGGCGGCCATCCAGGAGATGGAGAACGCCTGCGAGGCCGTGCAGTCCCCGCTGCAGCGCATCGAGCACGAGCTGCACTACTGGGTGGCGTTCGGCATCGTTCCGCTCTTCGCGCTGGCCAACGCGGGGGTGCACCTGGGCGGCAACCTGGGAGAGGCGTTCACCAACCCGGTGGCGGTCGGCGTCATCCTGGGGCTGGTGATCGGCAAGCCGATCGGGATCACCCTCTTCGCCTGGCTGGCGGTGAAGCTGAAGGTGGCGGCGCTTCCGCAGGGCATCGGCTGGGAGGCCATCCGCGGGGTGAGCCTGCTGGGCGGCATCGGCTTCACCATGTCGCTCTTCGTGGCGGGGCTGGCGTTCCCCGGCGCGCCGCAGCTGAACGAGGACGCCAAGATCGGCATCTTCGCGGCGTCGCTGGTGGCGGGGGTGGCGGGGTGGCTGCTGCTGCGAAGGCTGCGGCCGGCGGAGCGGTCGGACGACGACGGCGGGGAATGAGCGGAACGCGACGGAGCCCGCCGGAAGAATCCGGCGGGCTCCGTCACGAAGCGGTTCCTTGTCCAGCCCTCACCCTGGGTACTCGAGCCTTCCGTTCTCAGCCGTGCCCACCCGGAGGACGCCTTGGGAGCATATTGAGGTGGGGGTCACGTCGGCATTCTCGACCGTCGACTCGTACCGACCCTGTGTACCGCACTGCCACCGTCGATGTTGCGCGCGGAGGATTAGGAGAACATGAATCCTGCCGCGCCCTCATCTTACGCGCGGGCCCCGGCGAAAGTTTCCGCCCCCGTCCGCGTACAACCCTATGGACACCCGGCACCCCGGAAAGGTTGCAATGACTCGCACGGTGAAGGACGAGCTGCGGCAGATTCCCGGCGTGGGGGTCAGCATCGCCCGGGACCTGCGCAGCCTGGGGATCGAGCGCGTGGAAGACCTGCGCGGCGCGGACCCGCAGGCGCTGTACGACCGGCTGTGCGAGCTGGCGGGTCAGCACATCGACCGGTGCATGCTGTACGTGCTGCGCTGCGCCGTCTACTACGCGTCCGAGTTCCCGCACGACCCGCGGCTGCTGCAGTGGTGGGCGTGGAAGGACGGCGGCGTGGCGTACGAGGGCGGTCGCTGATGCTGATCGACGACCACCTGCCCCGCGCCGATTTCGCGGAGCGGCACGCGCTGCGGGTGCACGCGCCGCCGGAGCGGGCGTACGCGGCGGCCCGGGGTCTGGACCTGAGCGGATCGCTCCCCGTGCGCGTGCTCTTTGCCCTGCGCTCGCTTCCCGCGCTCTTCACCCGGCGCCGCGGGCGGGGCCAGCGGGGGCTGGGGGCGACGATGGAGGGGCTGCTGCGCAACGGCTTCATCCTGCTGGACGAACGGCCGCCGCAGGAGCTCGTGCTGGGGCTCGTCGGCCGGTTCTGGACGCCGGCGGGCGGCATCGAGCGCATCGATCCGGCGGAGTTCGCGGGGTTCGACCGCCCGGGGATGGCGGTGGCCGCGTGGAACTTCACCATCCTGCCCACGGACGAGGGCTCGCTGGTGGCCACGGAGACGCGCGTGCGCTGCACGGACGATGCGGCGCGCCGCTCGTTCGCCCGCTACTGGCGCGTGGTCCGCCCGTTCAGCGGCTTTACCCGCATGGAGGCCCTGCGCGCCATCCGCCGCGCCGCAGAGGCCCCGGCGCCCCGCGATTGAAAAGACTTGCCTCACGCAGAGTCAGCAGAGTAAGCAGAGTTGAGTTCAGTCCAAGAAGTCACCCTCTGCAGTTGACCGACGTCAGGCGAATGCGGGGCTGATGTAGATGCGTGGGCTTCGAGACACGGAGAAGGTGCCGAGGGAGCGTACGCAGCGAATGAGGAGTGCCACGG
>DASTNU010000876.1:0-6024 GCA_035720605.1 Longimicrobium sp.
CCCCGTGGATCAACGACATTCTCGTTCGATGGCACCCTGCAGCGCTTCCGTTCCTCTCCCGTTCCCGACACCGCACGCCGGTGATGAACCGGGCTGGGGGCCGTGAAAGCGAAGGAAACGGCACGAGAAAACTCTGCTGACTCTGCGTGAGGCTCGGTCTTTTGCGGGATTCGGGAGTACGCAGGGCAACGAGGCGTGCGGAAGCACAGCGGTGGCGGCGCACGGCAAGGGCCGGCGAGCACGGGTGGCTCGCCGGCCCTGGCTCCGCAGCGCCGATCCGGCGCCGCGGCTACGTGTACGTGGCGATCACCGCCTGCATGCGCTGCCTGTATCCCCGGCTCAGCGACAGCTCGGTCCCGGTGGTGAGCCGCACGATGTAATTGCCGCCGAACGACGGCTCCAGGTGGGCGATGCGCTCCAGGTTCACGATCGCCGAGCGATGGACCCGCAGGAACTGCGCGGGATTCAGCATTCGCTCCAGGGCCGCGAGGGTTTCGCGGATGAGGCAGCTCTTTTCGCCCACGTGCAGGCGGGCGTAGTTCCCCTCCGCCTCGATCCAGTCGATCTCGGCGGCGCGAAGAAACCGCGTCTGCTGGCCGAAGTTCACCAGCAGGCGCTCCAGGTGCCGGCGCCCCTGGGCCGCCTGTTCCGGGGCGGCGTCCACGTCCGGCCAGAGCCGCGCCACGAGCGCGGTGAGGGCCTGCCGGTCCTTCTCCGTCGCCCGGTCGGCCATTCGCGCGCGAACGCGCTGGACCGCGCTCCTGAGCCGCTCCTCGTCCAGCGGCTTCAGCAGGTAGTCCATCGCATGGACCTCGAACGCCTGCAGCGCGAACTCGTCGTAGGCCGTGACGAAGATCGTGGTCGGCATCCGGTCCACTCCCACCGTCCGGACCACCTGAAAGCCGTTCATCCCCGGCATCTGGATGTCCAGCAGCACCAGGTCCGGAGGGTCGCTCTGGATGGCCGCGACCGCCTGCTCTCCCGACCGGCACTCGTCCACCTCCTCGAAGCCCGCGCGCTTCAGCAGGCGCTTCAGGCGCCGGCGGGCCAGCGGTTCGTCGTCGACGATCAGGATGCGCAGCGGCTTCATTCGTGGCTTCCGGCCAGTGCTGGTCTCTCGCTCCGCACCCCTCCCGCCGCGGGGCCGCCGTCGGCGGCCGGGTGCGCCCGGCGCACGGGGAGGGTCAGGCGCACTTCCCCGCCGCCCCCCTCGGCGTCTCCGAACGTGATGGCGCCCGCGCGGCCGTACAGCTGTCCCAGCCGCGCGCGTACGTTGCCCAGCCCCACGCCCAGGCGCAGGCCGGAGGGATCCGGCCCGAAGCCGGGGCCGTTGTCCCGGATCTCCAGGACCAGGCGGTCGCCCTGCACCTCGGCCGTCACGACGATGCGATGCAGGTCGCGGTCTGCCGGGGCGCCGTGGCGCAGCGCGTTCTCCACCAGCGGCTGCAGGACGAAGTGCGGCACCATCGCGTCGAGCGCGTCGGGCGCGACGTTCACGTACACCAGCAGCCGGTCCCGGAACCGGGTCTGCTGGATCGCGAGGTAGGCGTCCAGCAGCTCCAGCTCCTGCTGGAGCGCCACCTCCTGCGTCCGCGCGCTGTCCACCGACATCCGCAGCAGGCTGGCGAGCCGGAGGATCGTTTCTTCGGCCAGCTCCACGTCTTCGTGGACCAGCTCGGAGATGGCGTTGAGGGTGTTGAACAGGAAGTGCGGCTGGATCTGCGTCTTGAGCGCCTCCAGCTGTGCCCGGGCCAGCTGCGTCTCCAGCCGCGACGCGTGCAGCTCCCGGTCGCGGAGCGTGCCGTAGTAGACGACCGCGTGCCCCAGCGCCACGATGATCCAGTACCACCCGAAGTTGAAGTGGAACACGTCCAGCACGTACGCGGGCAGCGTGGCGTCGGTGCCGTGCAGCGACTCCTGGACGAAGTAGTTGAACGTCCCCCCCGCCACGGCCACGAGCGTGCCGCCCAGCGCGTGCGCCGGCAGGGACCGCGGCCAGCGCCCCCGCTCCAGGGGAAAGCGCCTGCAGGCGAGGAAGATGAAGGGAGTGAATCCCGCCCAGAGCAGGACGTCCGCGAGGTGGCCGGCCAGGGTGCGCGGGTCGTCCAGGCGGCCGCTGCGGAGGTAGTCGGCCGAGCCGTTGAAGAGGCCCACCAGCAGCCAGAGGACGACGATCGCGAGCGCCCCCCGCAGCCGCCGCGGCGCGGGGGGCGCGCCGGCGCCTGCCGGATCCACCGGGGCCGCGGCCGGCGCCGGCCGGCCCTCTCCCTCCGGCTCCGCGGCTCCACGACTCACGTTTCTACCTGCCGCCATGACGCTTGGGTCTCGCGCGAAGGGGGGCCTGGGGCGCGGCCGGGTCGTCGTCACCGAACGCCGGCCGGCAGCTCGGGAAGCTACTCGCCGGCCTTCGCCGCGACAAAGCGGCGGGGATGAAGGCCCCTGTGGCGCCGTCAGGCCACCCGATCCAGGGACGAGGCTGCGCGCGGGGACGAACGGCGGAGGCGGCAGCAGGGTCTCCCGCAATCTGGCTATCGCCCGGACCCGAGGGTAACCGGTGTCCAGGCGGTGTTCCGGAACGTAGAAATCCGGTTTCGCAGGGAGACGAGCGGCGTGCTTCCACGCACGCTCACCTGTCGGCGCTCTCTCCGGCGGCCTTCCGTTGCGGTTCGCCGGGATCGCGCTGGATCACGAGGAGCGAGTCCACCTGGGCGGGGTCCCAGAGGCGGAGGAAGTAATGGCCCACCCCCGCCAGCCCCAGGAAGAGGACCGGAGACTCCTGGTGCGACATCACCCCGCTGCGCAGCGCAAAGCCGCTCTCCATCGCCACGTCGGCCAGGCGCGCCGAAGCCTCGTCCGCGCCCTCGGCAAGGGCGGAGCGGGCCAGGAGGCGCGCGGCATCCTGCAGGAACTCCAGGTTTCCGCAGAGGCCGTGGCAGAGGGAGGAGTTGAGCTCGGGCGTGGACCGAAGGTGGCGCCGGGTGGCCGCGGCCGCGTGCTCCACTTCCTCCACCAGCACCCGCTCCGGGCGGCGGCGCCAGAGAGCCAGCCGTGCGAGCCCCACCCCGGCGGCGCCGTTGCACCAGGCCACCTCGAACGTGGGCCCCTCGGCGGGGTCGTCTTCCGCATCCCCGGCGACGGGGCGCAGATCCGGCCAGTTCTCCGCCGCCCCATCGAAGAGCCCGCGCTCGTAGGCGAGGAGCTCGGCGGCGGCGGCCAGGTACGCTCCCTCTTCCAGCACGGCCGCCGCCTCGCCGAACGCGAGCGCGATTCCCGCGGCCCCGTGCGAGTACCCGGTGAGGGCGGCGTGGGGGTTGATCTCCCGCATGAGCCATCGGCGTCCGCCGTGCCCGTCCGGCTCCGCGAGCGAGAGCAGCCGGGCGGCCTCGGCGTCCGCCAGCGCGCGGACGGGAGCCTCGCCCGTGGCGCGAAACACGTCGAGCGCGGCGAGGACCCGTCCGGCCACTCCGGAGAGGACGTCGGGGTTCCCGGTGGTGGAGGGCGTCGCGCAGAGGATCTCCACTCCGCGGGCGCGGGCCGCCGGGAAGTCGAGGACCGTGCCGACCTCCACCAGTGCCCAGGCGACCCCTGCCCGGCCCAGGTAGAGCCCCTCCCCGGCGCCGGCGGCGGAATCGAACGCCAGGAGCTGCCTGGCCGCGCCATGCGCGTGGCGGCGGATCTCCGCGTCGCCGCACGCCCGCTGCAGCCTCGCCAGGAAGACCGCGATCCCGGCCACGCCGTCGTAGAGATTCCACCCCAGGGCGCGATGGACGGAGAGCATCCGGCCTCCGACCACCTCGTGGGTCCATCCCGTCCAGGTGCAGCGCCTTTCCCACCAGAGCGCGTCACGCACCAGCCGCCGCCCGGCCGCGGCGGCCACCTCCAGCGCGCCGGCCGCCGAAAGGCCCGGCCCGTCCTCACCCCGGAAGGAGCGCATCCGGAAACCCCAGGTAGGCGCGGTAGGCGGCAGCCGCGCGATGCGAGCCCCGCGTGTACCAGGGGCGTGCCGGGTCCACGCCGTCCGCGCGGAGGGCAGCCAGCACCGCCCCGGCCACCTCGCCGGGCGCGGCATCCGGCCGCCCGAGGAGCTGCGAAAGCCCCGTGGCGATGGAGTAGCAGCGGTCCATCCCGAAGCTCGTGCCGCCGGACGGGTCTTCCGCGATTCCGATCCCGGGGCGGAGGACGGCGACCAGCCGCGGGCTCGGGCGTCCCGCCGCACCGGCCACGCCGGCCGCGAGCCGGAGTGCCAGGGGGGCGTACCGGTCCTCCACGTACAGGACGGCGGTGTCCGCCCGCCGGTAGTCCGCGACGCGGCGCAGGACCTTCAGCCGGTACGGGAGATGGTGCCGGTCGAGCGTGGCGAGGAGCGCGGGAAGGATCGCGACCATCCGCCCGGGCGGATGGGAGAGGTAGACGCGCAGGAGGTCCAGCGACGGGTCGCTGTCGGAGAGCGTGGCGCCGAAGAAGTGCACGAACCCTTCCTGAAGGCGGTCGTCGCACCCCGGGAGGAACAGGTCCACCCGGGCCCCCGCCCCGGCCTGGCCGTGAGGATTCCGGAGGACGTACCCGCCGGGGCGCACCCACTGGCGGCGGGCGTCCTTCTCCACCAGCACCGTCCCGTCGTCCAGCTCCAGCGCAACCGCCCAGCCTCGCTCCCAGCGGTCGCGCCCCTCCCCGAGCCGGCGGAGGAGATGGTCGTACTCGTCCTGGGCGACGTCGAAGCCGTCGAGATCGTCCGTACGGGTGTACCAGTGGAGGTACAGCTCCCAGGCTACCTCCTGCAGGGAGCGGGGGAGCTCGTCCCGGTCGAAGGGGAGCGGCCGTCCATCCAGCCGGACCTCCTCGCCGGAGGTGGAGACGCGGGGCCAGAGGACTTCCAGGTCCGGGTGGACGGCGAGCGCCGAAGTGCCCATGCGGATCAGAAGCCCAGGAGCGTCGCCCGCGCCTCGTCGGGGCGAGCGGCCACGTTGTGGGCGAACTGCAGGAGGGCGACGGGGGAGTAGCCCACGAACCCGAGCTGGCCGGACTGCTCGGAGGCGGTCTGCACCATCCGCGCGGCCGCGAAGCGCACCGCCTTGGCCAGGCGGCGCTCCGCGCCGGCCTCGTCCATCCCCGCGTGGGAGCGGTACGCGTCCCAGAAGGCCCGTGCCGTGCGCGCGACGTCCTCCAGGGGGACCGCGGCGCCGGCGGAACCGGGGAGGGTGGACGCGGAGAGCGGCATGGACGCGATCCAGCGCATCCAGAGGTCCTGGAGGATGCCGGCCACGTCCCAGGCGAAGTCGCCCACCCGGACGCTCTCCCAGTCCGCCAGCCGGACGCGGGGCGGGGCCTCTCCGCTGGCGGGGGTGAGGATGCAGTTGTCCCACTTGGCGTCGGCGTGGATCACGCCCTCGTACTCCCAGAGGCCCTCGAGGGCGGAGAGCGCCGCCACCAGCTCGCGGTTGCGGAGGAGGAGCGCGTACAGCTCCTTCTGCCCCCGGTTCTGGTGGCGCATCCGGAGCTTCGGGCCCACCTGCAGCGTCCAGTGGGTCAAGCGGGTCGCGGTCCCGGCGACGGCCGGCTCCAGGTCGGTCGAGTGGCCGTGGAGCGCGGCGAGCGCGCGCCCCAGGCCGGCCGCGCCCTCGGGCGGGGGAAGGAGCTCGGTCTCGCCGACGTCGTACAGCTCCAGGAGGAGGAGACGGCGCTCGGGGTCGTGCTCCACCAGGCGGGGGACGTGCTCGGCCAGACCGGGAAGGCGGCCGGCGAGGGCCAGGAACGCCGCCTCGCGGGCGACGCCGCAGGCGGCCGGATCGGGGTGGGGCGCCGCCTGCTTGATGAACAGATACGGTGCTCCCCCGCGGAACAGCCTGTACGTGGAGTTCAGCCGCCCCATCGGCACGAGGACGACGGCGCCCGCGAGGACGTCGTCGAAGCTCAGCCACCCCCGGGCCAGGAGATGGTGGACGATACGGCTGGGAGAGTACTCGAGATACATGGGGGGAGGCGCCGGAGCGCCGGCGCCTGGGCGCACGACGCGCCACCGGCGAA
>DASTNU010000877.1:0-5864 GCA_035720605.1 Longimicrobium sp.
GTCCAGCTCCAGCGCGCGCTCGAAACACCGGCGGGCCCACGCGTACTCCTCGCGGGCCACGCGCGTGTACCCCAGCCCCACCTGCAGCAGGACGGACTCGGGGTACTGGGCCAGCCCCTCGCGGAGCACGCCCAGCGCTTCGTCGTACTCGCCGGCATCGTAGTGCCGGTGGGCCAGCTCGTCGTACTCTTCGGAGCTGAGAAATGAGGTTCCCATTCAGCCTGTCCCCTGGTCCTTCACGAAGGCGGGAGATGGGGGAGTGGTCCGGCGCGCGGCCGGGGGCGGTCGCCGGGGCCGCGCGCGTGGGGACGCGCCGCGGACACCCAGCGCAAATATACACCGGAACTTGCCCCACATCCAAGCCCCCCGCGGGCTTGCGGCCTCCGGGGGCGCGCGGTCAGATTTGCATCCCTGACGCACGCTCCTGCAACGACAATGGACGGGGACCGATGTTCGACTGGCTGCGGCGCCGCCGCCTGAGCAACGAGGCCAAGCGCAAGCTGCTGATCGCCGCCGCGCGGGCGGAAGAGGCCATCGTGGAGACGCACGTCGCCAACGTGCTGGAGCTGCTGGACATCCTGCGCGACGAGGTGGACGTGGACCGCGCGCTGGAGCTGTACATGGAGATGCTGCCGATGGACGAGCACATCGCCGGCACCGTCACCAACCGCGTCCTGGCCCGCCACGACGCCCCCGGCGTGCGCCCGGCCCAGCCCAACCGCTTCGGCGGCGTCTTCCGCGACGCCGGCCGCTAGCCTGTCGCTCCGCCGGGGTGCACGAGGCCGACCCCGCGCCCGGCGGTCGAAACCGCTGCTGGAACGTCACGAAGTCCGCCTGCGCGGACTGGATCCGCCACCAGACGGCGGAGGATGTGGGCAGGTCGTGCAGTCGAAGCCCCGCGCAGCTTGCGGGGCTTTCCGCCGTGATAGCCGCGGCATCAGCCGCCCGGGACGGAGGCGGGTGGATCGACGATCTTCGGCGGGCGGGACGCCGGTGCCGTCGCGCTCTACCCCTCACCCGCGTCCGGAGGCACGGTGGCGGGGCGGGTCAGGCGCAGCAGGCTCACCCGCCGCTCGTCCGTCTCCTCCACGCGCAGCTCCATCTCGCCGTCGGGCCCGCGGACGGCGACCGCGTCGCCCGTCTCCGGCACGCGCCCCAGCGTACCGAACACGAACCCGCCCACCGTGTCGAACTCGTCCTCGGGCAGGTGCAGGCCGAAGCGCTCGTTCACCTCCTCGATCAGCACCCCCGCGTCGATCAGCACGTCGCCCTCGGGGGTGGACTCGAACTCCGGCTCCACCTCGTCGAACTCGTCGTTGATCTCGCCCACGATCTCTTCCAGCAGGTCCTCCAGCGTCACCAGCCCGTACGTGCCGCCGAACTCGTCCAGCACGATGGCCAGGTGCACCGCCTGCCGCCGCAGCTCCGAGAGCAGCTCGTCCACCGGCTTGGTGTCGGGGACGAACCAGGCGGGGCGCAGGATGGAGCGCACGTCGAAGTCGCCCTCCGTGGTCCCGCCGCGCTCCTGCAGCACCCGCAGCAGGTCCTTGGTGAGCACCACCCCCAGCACCGAGTCGATCGTCCCCTCGTATACCGGGAGCCGCGAGTGGCCTTCCTCCGTGGCCACGCGCAGCAGCTGCGGCAGCGTCACCTCCACCGGCACCGCCACCATCTCCGTCCGCGGCGTCATCACCTCGCGCACCACCGTCTCGCTGATCTCGAAGACCCCGCGCAGCATCTCGCGCTCGTCCTGCTCCACCTCGCCGCCCCCGCCCTCGCCGCTCAGCTGCGTCACCAGCATGCGCAGCTCCTCCGGCGTCTGGATGAGCGGGTGGAACCCCGTGGCGCGCACGCCGAACAGGCGCACGATGCCGTGCACCACGTAATTCAGCGGCCAGGTGATGGGGGTGAGGATCCACGCCAGCGCCTGCAGCGGCGGCACCGCCAGGTGCTCCGTGATCCACTCCGCCTTGTTGACCGCGACCAGCTTGGGGATCTGCTGCCCCACGGTGGCGTGCAGCAGCGCGACCGTGAAGAGCGCGACGAAGACGGAGACCGCCAGCGGCGAGCCGATCTTGAGGCCCAGGACGCGGACGGCGCCGTCGGGAAAGAGCGGGACGAGGTACGCGCGCGCCAGCAGCACCCCCTGCCAGCCGAGGGCCACGGAGGCCAGGCTGCGCGCCACCTCCGCGGCGAACACCAGCTCCTCCAGCCGCCCCAGCGCCGGCAGCACGCGCGCGGCGCGGGCGTCGCCCTGCCGGATGGACTGCTCGATGCGGATGCGGCGAACCGCGATGAGGGCGAACTCGGCCGCCACCAGAAAGGCGTTGGCCGCGATCAGTCCCAGGATGGTGAGTAGGGAGTAACTGCCGGGGTCGGGATCCATGGATGGCTATCGTTGCTCCGCGCCCGGGGAGCGTACCGGGCTGCGGACCGGGCCGCGGCGGGCGGATCCGGGAGGCGGACCGAACGCCGCCTCCCCGCACCGCCGCGTGTGCCCGTCAGGCCGCGGCGGATTCCTGCTCCGCCCCGGCCCCCGACGCGGACGCCGCGTCGGCGTTGGCGATCACCGGGCTGCAGAAGCGCATGCCGATGGTCCCCAGCTCCTTCAGCTCCCGGTCGGTGAGCGCGGGATAGCGCTCCGCCAGGAACTCGATCGTATCCTTCATCCACTCCTCCTGCTGCTCGCGCGTGGCCTGCATGACGCCGCAGCGGTGGATGTGGCCGAACAGCTCGTTGCGCGCCTCGTCCATCGCGGTCGGGCGGCTGCTCCGGTTGCGCTCCCGGTTTCTGGTCAAAGGGCCTCCATTTCGGGTGGTACCGTCCCTCCGCGGAGGGCACGGGAATGATGCATGCGAAAAACGCGGAAGTATAGCAGCTTTCCCCACCCGGCGAAACGGGTTGCCGGCACACCGCCGGTCCGGGGATTGCTCGTGTTCCGCGCGTCCGCCGTACGGCGGCGCCGCCGGCTGTTCCCTGATACCCCCGAGCGCGCCAAGGTGCCCCTTCGCCGCGTCCCCGAGCTCATCCGCGCCCTTCCCGCCCGCCACGTGCGCTGGCGGGAGCTGGAGCTGCGCACGCACCAGGCGGATTTCGGCCCGTACCGCGTCCACTGGGCCGAAGGCGGCAAGGGCGAGGACGCCGTGGCGCTGCTGCACGGCCTCTCCGGGTCGTCGCGGTGGTGGGCGCGCAACATCCGCGCGCTCGCCGCGCGCTACCGCGTCCTCATCCCCGACGTGGTGGGCTTCGGGCGCAGCCGCCTTCCCGCCGGCCCCATCCCCGACGTTCCCGCGCTGGCGGCGGTGCTGGGCGAGTGGCTCGGCCTTGCCGCCGGTGGTCCGGCGCACCTGGTGGGGCACTCCATGGGCGGGCAGCTCTCCATCCACCTGGCCTCGCGCTTCGGCGAGCACGTCAAGCGGCTGGTGCTGGTGGATGCTGCCGGCGTTCCCCGCCCCCTCACCCCCGCCTTCGTGACGCGCTTTGCGTACGAGGTGGCGCCGCCGCGCCAGTGGGGCGACCCCACCTTCCTTCCCGTCATCCTGGGCGACGCGCTTTCCGCCGGCCCCTTCAGCATCGTGCGCGCGGTGCGCCACATCCTGCGCGACGACGTGCGGCCGCTCCTGCCGGAGATCCGCCACCCCACCCTGCTGCTGTGGGGCGGGCGCGACACCATCGTCCCCCTGGCGCACGGGGTGGAGATGCGCAGGGCGATCCCCGGCTCGCGGCTGCTGGTGCTCCCCACCGCCTACCACAACCCCATGGTGGACGAGCCGCAGGCGTTCAACGACGCCGTGCTCGCCTTCCTGGCCGGCGAGGAGGTGGGCGAGTGACGGCGCCCGGCGAGAGGCTGGCGCGCGCCGCGGCGCAGTGGGCGGTCACGCAGCGGGTGCGGGCGGACGAGTGGAGTCTGCGCTACCGCGACGCCGGCGAAGGACCGCCGCTGGTGCTGGTGCACGGGCTGGGCTGCTCCACCGACTACTGGGTGCGCAACGGGCCCTGGCTGGCGGCGGAGGGGTACCGCGTGCTGGCGCCGGACCTTCCCGGCTTCGGGCGGACGGACGGGCCGCAGGGGCTCACGATCCTCCAGCAGGCGTACGCCGTCTCCGTCTTCGCCGAGGCGATGGGGCTGGGGCCCGCGGCGTACCTGGGGCACTCGCTCTCCTGCCAGACCGTGCTGGAGCTGGCGGCCACGCAGCCGGAGCGGGTGGCCGCGCTCATCCTGGCCGCGCCCACGGGCGACCGGCGGCGCAAGCGGCTGCTGCGCGAGGCGGCCGGCTTTCTGCGCGACATCCCCCGCGAGCCGCCCTCCCTGATCCCCATCGTGCTGGACGCGTACCTGCGCGCGGGGCCGCAGCGCTGGTTCCGCACCTGGCTGGCGGGCAAGCGGCACGATGCCTTCGCCTGCGCCGCCGGGGTGAGCGCCCCCACCGTCGTCCTCATCGGCGACCGCGACCCCGTGGTCACCGTCAGCTTCGCCCGGGCGATGACGTACGCCGTGCCCGGCGCCCGCATGCGCGTGCTCCCCGGCGCCGCCCACGCGCTCATCTACGACCGCCCCGCATCCTTCAACGGCGCCGTGCTGGACTTCCTCGCCACCGTTCTTCCCACCCCGCTCTCCACGCGCATTCCCGACGCGGTTTCCGCCCAGGGCTAAGCCACTCTCGCGGACTTGCCGGCATCGTTTACTCTGTGTGCTTTAACCGCTCCCTTCAGGCCGTGGCGCTCTTTTCCCGCGAGAGCGCCACCTCCTTGTCATTAACCCAGCAGATAGGTATAATGCATGCCGACGGTACTGCGGGCGGGCGGGTTCGCTTTCTTTTTCTATGCGAAAGACCACGAACCCGCTCATGTGCACGCCCAGAATGGCGACGGCACGGCGATTATTGAAATCGAGACAGGCCACGTCATCCGGAAATCCGGCGAGATTCGTAAGCACGAGGTAAATCGCGCTGTAAGCATTGTGGCCGAGCACAGGGACTACTTGCACCAGGAGTGGCGGAAGTTCGCACTCCAACGAGGAGCGCAAGGATGAACCAGAAAGAGTTCGACAGGCAGTATCGCGCTGCGGAAAAGCTGGGCAAACTCCTGGATAAGACGGAACCACGTGCGGTGCGGGCCGAGTACGATGCCGAGCGAGGGGTAGTGATGGTGCAGTTGAGGTCCGGCTGCTGGTTTGGTTTTCCGCCGAGCATGGATATCGATCTTCAGAACGCCGCTGTCGAACAACTCGCCGCTGTCGAGGTGCGTCCGGGCGGCGAGGGGCTGCACTGGGAGGAGCTCGATGCCGATATTTCTGTTCCCGGCCTGATCTTCGACTACCTGGACGCACCGGCGTGGTGGGCGCGCTGGATCGCGAGCCGCACGAGCGCGAAGAAGGCGGCCGCATCGCGCGAGAACGGCAAAAAGGGCGGCCGCCCGCGCAAGGCGCCCGCCCCCGAATCCGAAGCGCCGGCCAAACCGAAACGGCGCGCGGCCGCCTGACGACCGCACCTCCATTCATGGCATGGTGAAGCCCTGTTCGGCGACGCGTCAGCGGCGCCGAGACAGGGCTTCTGGCAGTCCGAGCGGCGGCTTCAGCCGCTCAGGCTGGGCCGCCGCTTGTGCCCCTTCACCCGCTCACCGCATCACCCCATCCGTTCCGCGACGGCCCACGCCAGCAGCGGCACCATGATCTCGTGGTGGCCGGTCAGGGAGAACCCGCGGCCGCCGCCGGAGCGCGTGGGACGCTCCACCACGTTCATCCGCGGGCGGTAGTGGCGGATCATGTCCAGGTCGCAGGAGGTGAACTCGCGCGGCGCGCCGCCGTTCAGGTTGCGCGCGACCGTGAGCGCCTTCAGGAACACCTCCGGCATCACCACCGCCGA
>DASTNU010000878.1:0-5007 GCA_035720605.1 Longimicrobium sp.
GAAAGGGTGAAAGGGTGAAAGGGTGAGCGGGCCGGCTCCGCGACAGCGATCAAATCTCCCGCGACACAACACGCTCTGTGTCCTCGGGGACACCTAAGTACAAGCCGTGTTTGATACTTAATGACTTGCCGCCGCTACAAATTTTTGTGTTGAGCGCGGCACCGGACCGCCACTATCTTGTTTTTCGTCCGACCAGTGTATCGTCGCTCCGGGCTCAATGGGAGGCAGTCATGGCCGAGGTCGAATCGTCATCATCGCCCGCCGTCACCAGGCCGCAGACGCAGGACAAGATTCCGGTTCCCGCAATCGTCGCGGAGCCTTCGCCGGAAGTCGAGGCACAGGACCAATCGCACCAGGCTGCGGAGGTCGCGGTCGCCACCGCGGTGGATGAGCCGGACATCCCATTCTTCATCGGTCCCTCGGGCGGGGAACACGGCGTACACTTCAGCACCGGCATCATCCCCCCGGGTGCGGAGGTCCGTACGATCCACGTTCGGCACGGAGCGTTGATCAAGGCGGCAGGAATTACGTACGAGCTGGACGGAACCTCCGTCGATCTCCCGCTGCGGGGTGGTGACAAGGGGGCGGCGGGTGTGGTTCCGCTGGTGCCCGGTGAGTACGTGACGAAGATCGCGGGGAAGTACGGCAGGTACGTGGATTCGCTGGTCATCCACACCAGCACCGGCCGCTCGTATCCATTCGGCGGCGACGGGGGCACGGTGAGCTACGAGTACGCGGCGCCACCGGGCCGGGAGATCTGCGGGTTCAGCGGCAATGCCGGCGACTTCGTGAACGCCATCGGGCCCATCTTCCGGCGGTGCGACCGGGCACTGCCACCGAACCCGGGGCGGCTCCGCCAGGGGCCGGCCGGAGGCTTTGCCGGCAGCGCGTTCGAAGACGACACGCTGCCGGATGGAGAGCGGATCGTGGGCGTGCGGCTGTGGGACGGCCCCAGCCTGAACGGGATCGCCCTGCTCTACGGTACCGCGCAAGCGCCGCGGGTGCTGGGAACTCACGGCGGATGCGAGGGCCACCCTCAGACGTTCATGCTGGAAGACGACGAGTACGTCATCGGTCTCCAGGGCTGCTACGACTCCGTCGTCCGCGGCATTCGCATCCTGACCAACAAGCGCCTCAGCGAGCCTTTCGGATGGGAGAACGAAGGGGTGCCCTTCGTCTTCAAGATCAATGCGCTGGATGGTCCGGGTCCCGCGGCGTACGAGGTCGTGGGACTGTTCGGCCAGGAGGACACGTGGATCGTCAACGCGCTCGGTGTCGTCTATCGCAGGCGTCGGATCGTGTCCCCGTAGCCGGACCCTGCCCCCGGCGGACCGGTAAAAGGACCGCCGTCGCACCCGTCCCTCCGCGAAGGCGGGCTGCGTGCGGTCGTCGGGCGACTCGAGCCACCGTGGCGGGGGTCAACGAAAAACAGCAGGGCGGCGCCGGGGTGGCGCCGCCCTGCCGTCGTTCAGGCGATCGCTGCGAGCCTTACAGGCCGAAGGCGCGCGCCACGTTGATGCGGCCCTTGCCGTACGCCGGGTCCGTCCCCGCCGGGCCCAGGTCGTCCGCGCTCGACTGGATGCGCGCGCGCACCTGCGAGGGCTGGCTGGTCCCGTCGCTCACGATGAGCCCCGCCAGGCCGGCCACGTGCGGCGACGCCATGCTGGTGCCGTTGAGGCCGATCGAGAACGCCGACCAGCTGGTGGGCGAGTTGAAGAAGCGGTTGCGGCAGGCCAGCAGCGAGGTGACGATGGTGAAGCCCGAGCACGCCGCCGAGACGGCCACGGCGTTCGCGCCCGGCCCGGCCACGGTGACGGCGGAGCTGCCGTAGTTGCTGTACCCGGCCAGCGCGTCGATGTTGGTCCACGGACCCGTCAGGCTGGCCGCCCCCGTGGGGCCGGTGGCCGAGACGCAGATCACGTGGGCCGCGTTGCAGTACGAGTTGTAGATGTTGCCGTTGTGGTCCATGTCCATCGCGCTGTTCCCCGCGGCCACCACCACGGTGGTGCCCTTGCGGTGCGCGTAGTTGAACACCTGGTTGATGGTGGCCAGGAACGACGGGCCAAAGCCGCCGGCGGCGCTGGCGGCCCGGCGCGAGAAGAAGCCGCCCAGGCTCATGTTGATGACGGGGATGCCGTTGTCGGCCGCGTACAGGATGGCGTTCAGCACGCTGCTGGTGGGGCAGCTGCCCTGGAACCCGTTGGCCGGCGTGCCCGGCGCGCAGACCTTCAGGCTCACCAGCGTAAGGTTGCTGGCCACGCCCGCGTAGATGTAGGCGTTGCTGGCCACGGTGGCGGCCACGTGCGTGCCGTGGTAGTGCAGGTCCGCGAACAGCGGCGTGCTCGCGCCCCAGGTGCTCGTCACGCGGGCGTTCTCCGCCGCGGAAAGGAACGAGCGCGAGAGCGCCATGTCCACGCGGCCCACCAGGTCCGGGTGCAGCCAGTCGACGCCGGAGTCCAGGACGCCCACCTTCACGCTGGGATTGCCCTTGTGCCCCGCGTCCCAGGCGGTCTTGGCCTGGATGGTGTGCAGGTTCCACTGCCGGTTGTAGCGCAGCGCCGTGGCCGGGGCGGCCGGGCTGGCCGGCTCGCTCTCGGCTGCCTCCATGCTCGCCTCCGCCGCCGACGGCAGCTCCACGTACGCGTCCGCGTCCACGGCGGCGATGGTCGACGAGCCCGCCAGCTGCCCGGCCGCGGCCTCGCTGAGCCCGCCGACCGCCGCGATGCCGACCTCGTGCGCAAAGATCACCTCGCCGCCCAGCGCCGCCACGTCCGACGCAAAGCCGGCGGGCACGCCGTTGCCCTTGAAGCGCACCAGGTACGTGCCGCCCTCTTCGGACTCGCTGAAGCTGGGGACGGCGGACGACGGGGCCAGCGCGGTGGGATCGTCGGCGCACGCGGCGAGCGCGATGATGCCGGACAGCAGGAACGGGGTGAAACGCTTCATGCGGAGGGACTCCTGCAACAGGGGAGGTGTGCCGGGAACGCCGGCGGGCTACCTCTTCGGCGGCTGGGCTGTCTCGGGAACGAGACCCCTGGCTTTGCGGACCGGCCTCGCGGCCGGGGTGCCATTGTCGGAGCGTGGGAACTCACCGCGCGTGGGGGAACAGACACGCGTGTGCCGGGAAAACTTGCACAAGGTTTGCGCGGTGGCGGCAAGTATAATCACCGCTTCGCGCGGCCGTCAACCCGCCCGATTGCGCCACATCACGCAGAGCTGGATCGGGGTTCCCTGCGCCGGGCGCGGAGGAATGGGGTGAGGGCGCAGAGGGGTTCCACACCCTTTGCGCCTCCGGTTCCGCGCCGGGTCCGCGCGGCGGATCCCCCCGCAGGTTCCTGAACGAATCGGAGTACGGAGGGTCAGGAAAGACGAAGGAGATGGGCAACCTCCGCGAGCCCCCGCCGCCTTGTCGGCGAGGGCGGACGGCGTGAAGTTGTCGCGATCTCGATCGCCGCGCCGGGCCGCCGGCGTGGATGACCTGGAGATGGACACGAGCGGAGGCGCGCGATGAGGGTGCTGGTGACGGGTGGGGCGGGATACGTGGGGAGCGCCGTCGTGGCGCAGCTGGTGGAGGCCGGGCACGAGGCCGTCGTGTTCGACAGCCTGTACCAGGGGCACCGCGCCGCCGTGCACCCGCGCGCCGACTTCGTGCAGGGCGACCTTTCCGACCGCGCCCTGCTGGACCGCGTCATGGCGGAGCGCCGGCCCGGGGGCATCCTCCACTTCGCCAGCCACACCATGGTGGGCGAGTCGATGGACCGGCCCTTCCTGTACCTGGGCGAGAACGTCCGCAACGGGCTCAACCTGCTGGAGGCGGCGGTGGAGCACGGCGTACGGCGCTTCATCCTTTCCTCCACCGCCAACCTGTTCGGCCTGCCCGACCGCATCCCCATCGACGAAGACACCCCCATCCGCCCCGGCAGCCCGTACGGCGAGAGCAAGCTCGTCCTGGAGCAGATGCTGCGCTGGATGGACGACCGCTTCGGGATGCGCTACGCCGCGCTCCGCTACTTCAACGCCGCCGGCGCCGTCTCGCCGGAGCTGGGCGAGGACCACGACCCCGAGACGCACCTGATCCCCATCGGCCTGCAGGTGGCGCTGGGGCAGCGCCCGCACGTCACCATCCACGGCGACGACTACGACACGCCCGACGGCACCTGCGTGCGCGACTACATCCACGTCTCCGACCTGGCGGATGCGCACCTGCGCGCGCTGCACGCGCTGGACGGCGGCAGCCGCACCTACAACCTGGGGATTGGCCGGGGCTACAGCGTGCGCGAGGTGATCCAGGCGTGCCGCGAGATCACCGGGCACCCCATCCCCGCCGTCGTGGGCCCGCGCCGTCCCGGCGACCCGGCCGAGCTGGTGGCCGCCAGCGACCGCATCCGCGCCGAGCTGGGGTGGCGGCCCCGCCACGGGCTGCGCGCCATCGTGGAAAGCGCCTGGGCGTGGCACCGCGCCCATCCCCGCGGCTACGCGGACCGCGGCGCGTGAGCGGCCCGGCGCGCGGCCTGGGCACCGTCACCCTGGTCGTCCGCGACTACGACGAAGCCATCGCGTACTTCACCGGCGTCCTGGGCTTCGAGCTGGTCGAGGATGCCCCGCGGGGCGGCGGCAAGCGCTGGGTGCTGGTGCGCCCGCCGGGGTCGCGCGGCGCGTGCCTGCTGCTCGCGAAAGCCGCCACGCCCGGGCAGGAAGCCCGCGTCGGCGACCAGGCCGGCGGCCGCGTCGCCTTCTTTCTGCACACGGACGATTTCTGGCGCGACTACCGGGCGATGCGGGCGCGCGGCGTACGCTTCCAGGAGGAGCCCCGCGAGGAGGCGTACGGCACCGTCGCCGTCTTCGCGGACCTGTACGGCAACCGCTGGGACCTGCTGCAGCTGCATGCCGGCGATCGGAGATGAGCCCATCACCCGTCCTGATCATCCCCGGCTGGACGAGCTCCGGCCCCGGGCACTGGCAGACGCTGTGGGAGCGGGCGGACCCGGAGCGGTTCCGCCGCGTGGA
>DASTNU010000879.1:0-3064 GCA_035720605.1 Longimicrobium sp.
CGGGGGTGCGGGGTCCGCGCGAAGCGCGACGCTGTTGCAGTTCTCCCCCTCTCCGCGAGGAGCGAGCGGGGAGGGGGTCGGGGGGAGGGGCCCCTCGCGGACGCGGTGAGAAGCCGCTCGCGCAGCACACGAGAACGCCACGGACGATCCGCATCGTCCTGGACCTACATCATCAGCACGGCATGACCATGAGCTTGCAGCCGGACGAGAACGAGTACGAGGGGGTGCCCGAGGTGGCGGTGATCGGGATGGCGGGACGCTTTCCCGGCGCCGACGACCTGGAGGCGTTCTGGCGTATCCTGGAGGGCGGCGCGGAGGCCGTCCACCACTACACCGACGACGAGCTGCGCGCCGCCGGCGTCCCCGAGGACGACCTGGCGGACCCGGCGTACGTCCGCGCCTTCGGCTCCATGAACGACGTGGAGCACTTCGACGCCGCCTTCTTCGGCTACTCCCCGCGCGAGGCCGAGGCGCTGGAGCCCGCGCACCGCATCTTCCTGGAGTGCTGCTGGGAGGCGCTGGAGAATGGCGGCGTCGATCCCGCGCGCGTGTCCGGAAACGTGGGCGTGTTCGCCGGCGCGGGGATGCCGTACTACACCGACGAGCACGTGCGCCCGCACCGCGAGCTGAGCGGCGCGCTGGGCGACTTTCAGCTCAACGTGGGGAGCGGCAAGGACTTCCTGGCCACCCGCGCCTCGTACAAGCTCAACCTGCGCGGCCCTTCCCTCAGCGTGCAGACCGGGTGCAGCACCTCCCTCGTCGCCGTGCACGTGGCCGCGCAGGCGCTGCTGCACGGAGAGTGCGACCTGGCGCTGGCGGGCGGCGCCAACGTCGTCGTCCCCAACGTCACGGGATACCTGTACGCCAGCGGCGGCATCGCCTCGCCGGACGGGCACTGCCGCGCCTTCGACGCGGACTCCGCCGGGACGCTGGGCGGGAGCGGCGTGGGCGTCGTCCTGCTCAAGCGGCTGGCGGACGCGGTGCGCGACGGTGACCCGATCCGCGCGGTCATCAAGGGAAGCGCCGTGAACAACGACGGGGCGCAGAAGATCGCCTTCACCGCGCCCAGCGTGGAGGGGCAGGCCGCCGTGATCCGCGAGGCGCTGGAGATGGCGGACGTCGACCCCTCCACCATCCGCTACGTGGAGGGCCACGGCAGCGGCACCGAGCTGGGCGACCCGATCGAGATCGCCGCGCTCACCCAGGCGTACCGCGGCTGGACGGACCGCCGCCAGTACGCCGCCATCGGCTCGGTGAAGACCAACGTGGGGCACCTGGACGCGGCCAGCGGCATCACCGGCTTCATCAAGACGGTGCTGGCGATGGAGCACCGCGCCCTGCCGCCGACGGTCCACTACCGCGCGCCCAACCCCAGGATCGACTTCGCGTCGTCGCCCTTCTACGTCTCCGGCCGGCTGGAGCCGTGGGAGGCGGACGGCGCGCCGCGCCGCGCGGGGGTCAGCTCGTTCGGCATCGGCGGGACCAACGCGCACGTGGTGCTGGAGGAGGCGCCGGCGGCCCGCTCCTCGTCCGCCACGCGCGGAACGCAGCTCCTCGTCCTCTCCGCGAAAACGCAGGCGGCGCTGGACGCGGCGTCGGAGCGGCTGGCGGCGCACCTGAAGGAGCATCCCGGGCTGCCGCTGGCGGACGTCGCCTGGACGCTGCAGGCGGGGCGGCGCGAGATGCCCTTCCGCCGCACCCTGGTCGTGCGCCCCGGCGAGGACGCGGCGGCGCTGCTGCACGCGCGCCACCCCGAACGGGTCACCACCGCGGCGGTGGAGGACGGGCACCGCTCCGTCGCCTTCCTCTTTCCCGGCGTGGGCGACCAGTACCCCGGCATGGCGCGCGGGCTGTACGAGTCCGAGCCCGCCTTCCGCGCGGAGGTGGACCGCTGCGCGGAGATCCTGCGGCCCCTCCTCGGCCTCGACCTGCGCGAGGTGCTCTTTCCCGGCGAGGCGCCGGCGGAGGCGCCCGCGGGGGAGAAGGTCGACCTGCGGGCGATGCTGGGCCGCGCCGAAGCGGCCACCCCCGAGGCGGAGCGGCTGAACCGCACGGAGCTGGCGCAGCCCGCCGTCTTCGTCGTCGAGTACGCGCTGGCGAAGCTGTGGATGGGGTGGGGGATCGTTCCCGCGGCGGTGATCGGCCACTCGCTGGGCGAGTACGCGGCCGCCTGCATCGCGGGGATCTTCGCGCTGGAGGACGCGCTCGCCCTGGTCGCGGAGCGGGCGCGGATGATCGGCGCGCTCCCCGCCGGGGCGATGCTGGCGGTGTCGCTCTCCCCCGAGGCCGCGGCCGGGTTCCTGGCCGGCGACACCGCGATCGCGACGGTGAACGCGCCGGCGATGTGCGTCGTCGCGGGCCCGGAAGGGGCGGTGGACGACGTGCGGCGGCGGCTGGCGGATGCGGGGCACGTGGCGCGCAGGCTGGCGGCGACGCACGCCTTCCATTCGCCGATGATGGACCCGGTGGTGGAGCCGGTGGCGGCGCTCGTGGGGCGGATGCGGCTGAGCGCGCCGAAGGTGCCGATGGTGAGCAACGTCAGCGGCACCTGGATCACCGCCGCGGAGGCGACCGATCCGCGCTACTGGGCGCGCCACACCCGCGAGACCGTCCGCTTCGACCGCGGCGTGGCGGAGCTGCTGCAGGCGCCCGGCCGCGTGCTGATCGAGGTCGGCCCCGGGCAGACGCTCTCCACCTTCGTGCGCCAGCGCGGCGACGCGGGCGCCGTACCCGTCATCCCCACCGTCCGCTACCCCTACGACCGGACGCCGGACGCCGCCTTCCTGCTGGCCGCGTTGGGGCGCGCCTGGCTGGCCGGCGTCACGCCGGACTGGGCGGCGTTCCACGCCGGCGAGCGGCTGAACCGGGTCCCGCTCCCCACCTACCCCTGGGAGCGGCAGCGCTACTGGATCGACGCGCCCACGCCGGCGCAGCGGGAAGCCGGCAGGCCGCGCGGCGGGCCGAAGGTGGATCCCGCCGACTGGCTCTACGTCCCCACCTGGCGCCGCACCGCCGCGCCCCGCCCCGCGTTCGGCGAGGGGCGGGTGCTGGTGTTCGCGGACGA
>DASTNU010000880.1:0-2278 GCA_035720605.1 Longimicrobium sp.
GTCCTGGTTGGCCTGCGCCTCCAGCGCCCGCGCCTTCACCCGTCCCAGCACCTCGGCGACCGTCGGCTGCCCCGAGAGGTCCATCCTCAGCGCGAGCGTGTTGACGAAGAAGCCGATCAGCCCCTCGATCTCCTGCCGCCCGCGGTTGGCCGACGGGGTGCCGACCACCACGTCGCTCTGCCCCGACAGTCGGCCGAGCACCGCGGCCCACCCGGCCAGCAGCGTCATGAACAGCGTGGTCCCGTGCCGCCGGCCCAGCGCCTTCAGCGCCCCCGTCAGCGCCTCGTCCAGCTCCACCCGGAGGGCGGCGCCGGCGTGGTCGTGCCGCGCCGGCCGCGTGCGGTCCGCCGGCAGGGTGATGACGCCCGGCGCTCCGGCCAGCGCGTCCCGCCAGTACGCCGCCTGCGCCTCCAGCACCTCTCCGTCGATCCATTGCCGCTGCCAAGCCGCGTAGTCGGCGTACTGCACCGGCAGCGGCGGCAGCGGGTCCGCCCGGCCCGCCCGGAACGCCCCGTACAGCGCGCTCAGCTCCCGGACGAACACCCCCATCGACCAGCCGTCGGAGACAATGTGGTGCATCGTCAGCAGCAGCACGTGCTCGTCCGCCGCCAGCCGGACCAGCCGGCCCCGGATCAGCGGGCCCCGCTCCAGGTCGAAGGGCGCCCGCGCCTCCTCCACCATCAGCCCGTGCAGCGCTTCGTCCGCGTCCGGCCCGCCCCGGAGGTCGTGCTCGACGAGCGGGAACCCGCCCTGCCCCGCGGGGGCGATCCGCTGCACCGGCGTCCCGTCCACCCGGCCGAAGGTGGTGCGCAACGCCTCGTGGCGGGCGACGATCCGGTCCAGCGCCCGCCGCAGCGCCTCCCGGTCCAGCGACCCCGCCAGCCGCAGCCGGCTGGGGATGTGGTAGGTGCTGCCCAGCCCGCCCATCTCCTCCAGGAACCACAGCCGCTGCTGCGCGAACGAGAGCGGCAGGTCGCCCGTCCGCTCCACCGGCAGGATCGGCGAAAGCTCCGCGTGCGCCGCCGCCGCCAGGCCGCGCGCGAAGTCCTGGAGCACGGGGTTCACGAACAGGTCGCCCAGCGCCGCCTCCACCGCCAGCACCTCGCGCACGCGGGAGATCACCTGCACCGCCAGCAGCGAGTGCCCGCCCAGCTCGAAGAAGCTGTCGCGGCGCCCGACCCGCTCCACCCCCAGCAGCTCCGCCCAGACCTCCGCCAGCGCCTCTTCCGTCCCGCCCTCCGGCGCCTCGTAGGCCCGGGCCGGGTACGCCGCGCCCTCCGGGGCCGGGAGTGCCCTGCGGTCCACCTTGCCGCTCGGCGTCAGCGGCAGCGCGTCGAGCACCACGTACGCCGCCGGGACCATGTACTCCGGCAGCCGCTCGCCCAGGTGGGCCCTCAGCTCGCCGGCCAGCGGGCCACCCTCGCCGGCCGCGGCCACCACGTACGCCACCAGGCGCCGCTCCCCGGCGGCGTCCTCGCGCACCTCCACCACCGCCTCGCGCACGCCCGGGTGCTGGGCCAGCCGCGCCTCGATCTCCCCCGGTTCGATGCGGAAGCCGCGCACCTTCACCTGCGCGTCGTTGCGCCCGAGGAACTCGACGGTCCCGTCCGGCAGCCACCGGCCCAGGTCGCCCGTGCGGTACAGGCGCGCGCCGGGCTCCCCGGCAAACGGGTCCGCCACGAAGCGCTCCGCGGTCAGGCCGGGCCGGTCCAGGTACCCGCGCGCCACCCCCGCCCCGCCGATGCACAGCTCGCCGGCGACGCCCACCGGCACCGGCTCGCCGGCGCGGTCCAGGAGGTAGACCCTGGCGTTGGAGACGGGCCGGCCGATGGAGGCATCCGGCGCGCCCGCCCCGGCGGTGCAGTGGAGGACGGTGGAGGCGACGGTCGCTTCGGTGGGCCCGTACTCGTGGTGCAGCCGCGCGTCCGGCAGCCGCGCGTGGAGACCGCGCACCAGCCCGGGGGTGAGCGTCTCGCCGCCCGACACCACCTGCCGCAGGGTACGGCAGCGGTCCAGCTCCGGGTGCTCCACCAGCAGCGTGAGCATGGGCCGGGTGAGGACCAGCGTGGTGATCCCCGCGCGGCGAATCACCTCCACCAGGTAGTCGGGGTCCAGGTGTCCGCCCGGCCGCGCAACCACCAGCCGCGCGCCCGCCACCAGCGGCTGGAACAGCTCGCGCACCGACACGTCGAAGCTGAACGACATCCGCTGCAGCAGCGCGTCGCCGGCGGCGAGCCCCCAGTCCCGCCGGCCCCACGCCAGCAGGTTGACGACGCTG
>DASTNU010000881.1:0-5334 GCA_035720605.1 Longimicrobium sp.
GCCTGGCGGGGATCGCCCAGCCCGCCGCGCACGGTGCCGTCGAAGTTGAACAGCAGCGAGCTGGCCGCCGGGTCACGGAAGTTGTCGGAGTTGGTGAGGTTGAAGATGTCGAGGATGACCTCCACCGCGCGGCGCTCGCCGAGCCCGAACGCCCGCGCTCGCCGGTCCCCGTGCTGCCCGCACCGCACTTCTCCGACATGGGCTGCGCCGATGCGAAGCTGATGCGGTGGTTCATGAAGATCGACCACGGGAGCCGCGCCAGCATCCAGCCGTTGAAGCGGTGCCGCTGGTCGCGGTGCGCGGCAATGCCGATCTCGGCCTCCAGCGCGTCGCACACGGCGCCCGACGCCCTGATTTATTTGGTCGCGTTACGTTGCAGTCGAGGAGAGTCGGATTAGGTGTCAGCAGTCAAGGAAAATTGCGTAGCGCTTCACGTTCCGGCACAAGACGTGCGGCGACACATTTTGCGCAATCGGGGCGCATCCTGCCGGCCACGTCAGCCCGGAGCTCGATCGATGAAAAAGCTCACTCTGAATCCCGAATCGCTCGCCGTCCAGTCTTTCCCCACCCAGCCTGAGGCCGGCGGCACCCAGCTGGGCACCGTACGCGCGAATGACGCCTCAGGGCTCGTCAGCAACTGCATCTGTCCGGAGACCTGCCCGTGGACCGGCTGCACCGATTGCTCATGTTTCGAGGTCTGCCCCTCCAACGGCGGCGCCTGAGGCTTGGCGAGACGATAGCAGCGAGGCCCCGATCCGGACGGATGCGGGGCCTCTGTCTGGCGTTACCGCCGGTCCGACCGCGCGAGCGCCGGCGTCGCGCTCGCGCGAGGGAAGGACCGCCTGCTCAGAAGATGACTCGCATCCCCAGCTGTGCCTGGCGGGGATCGCCCAGCCCGCCGCGCACGGTGCCGTCGAAGTTGAACAGCAGCGAGCTGGCCGCCGGGTCACGGAAGTTGTCGGAGTTGGTAAGGTTGAAGATGTCGAGGATGACCTCCACCGCGCGGCGGTCGCCGAGCCCGAACGCCCGCGAGAAGCGCACGTCCCAGGAGAAGAATTCGTTCTCCTTGCGCAGGGTGTTGCGCGGGAGGATGGAACCGTCCGCGCAGATCCGCTCGCTCGGGCTGGCTGCGCGCTCGCCGGTCCCCGTGTTGCCCGCACCGCACTTCTCCGACATGGGCTGCGCCGATGCGAAGCTGATGCGGTGGTTCATGAAGATCGAGCCCGGGATCCGCGCCAGCAGCCAGCCGTTGAAGCGGTGCCGCTGGTCGCGGTCGCTCCATCCATACTCCGCGTCCAGCCGGTCGGCCCGGGCGTAGCGGAAGGAGAAGGGATCGCGCTCGTTGTCATCGTCCGACCGATCACCCGACAGGGTGTAGTTCGCCTGGAACTGCAGGGCCGGCGACGGGTGGCCCTTCAGCTCCAGCGTCACCCCGTGGTAGCGCGACCGCGCCGAGCTCTCTACCACCGTGAGCGTGCCGATGCCGTTCGCCCCGCCCGGCGCCAGGCCGGTGGACCAGGGGCCCCCGAACACCGGGTCGTTGCGGTTGACGAAGCGGGTGAGGAAGTCGGTCTGGCTGTGCTGGTAGGAGAGCCCCACGGCAAAGCCGGTGGCGATCTCGCGCTCGTACCCCGCGCTCAGGGTCAGCGTGCGCGGGTTGCGGAAGTCCTTGTCGAAGACGAACACGCCAGGGAAGAAGGGAACGCCGGGCGGCGCCGTCAGCAGTTGCCCGTAGACCGGCGGCGGACCCAGGACGCCCGTCAGCGCGCTGTTGCGGAACAGCGTCTGGCCGATGGACCCGTTCGTGGAGCGGGTGCTGGCGAGCACCAGCCCGGGCACTCGCGCGTAATAGACGCCCGCGCTCGCCCGCACCACCTCGCGGTTGTCGCCGCGCACGTCCCAGGCAATGCCCAGCCGCGGCTGGAACATGCCGTAATCGGAGGGGATCCTGCCGTCGGAGGGGAACTCGAAGGTTCCCTGTGCGTTGGTAACGGTCTGCCCGATGAACGGCGCGAAGAACACCTCGTCCGGGGGCGTGATGGGATCGGGCTGGATCTGGGCCTCCCAGCGCAGGCCGTAGTTCACGGTGAGGCGGTTCGTGGGCTTCCAGGTGTCCTGGACGAAGAGGGCGACCTCGTGCTGCGGGATGGACTGGGTTCCCGCCTCCTCCACCGTGCGCCCGTCCACGCCCACCTGCTGCAGGTAGGTGTTGACCGGCCCGGTGATGGTGGTGCCCACGGGGCAGGTGGCCGTGAGGCTGGTGGTGCCGTTGGAGCACTCCACGTAGCCGGGGCCGAAGCGCACGTAGTTGAGGAACCCGGTCACGTCGTTGAAGATGAACCGCCCCGAGCCGAACCCGATGAAGGTCTGGGTCGCCTCGGTGCGGTTCCACTCCGCGCCGGCCTTGAAGAAGTGGTTCCCGCGCACCCATGAGACGTTGTCCAGCAGCTGGATGCGGGTGTCGTGCGCCTGGATGGGGAGGAAGAAGGGCAGCCCGAAGCGGTAGCCCTCTACGAACTCCATCCCGGTGTCGGGGAAGGGGTGGTCGGTCCCCGGCACGTCCGGCCCGGGGTAGTCGCGCGGCCGGTCCTCGCGCGAGAGCTGGAAGCGGAACTCGTTGGAGACCGAGTTCGAGAGCAGCGAGGTGAGGCTGCCGTTGACGGCGTGCGAGAAGTCGCGCTCCAGTCCGTTGGAGCTGCGGGCCCAGGCATCCACGTCGAAGGTGCCGTTCTCCTGGCGCGAGTGGGTGTAGTTGTACTTGAGCGAGGCCTGGTGCGCGGCGCTCAGCCGGTAATCGAACTTGGCCAGGAAGGCCGTCGCGTCGTTGGTGCGGCTGATGGGCCCGTAGTCGTTGGCCAGCACGCCGCCGAACGCCGTGTCCATGAAGGCGCGCAGGCGCGGGTCGCCGATGCGGCCCGGGTCGGTCTGCTTGGTCTGCTCGAACTGTTGATGGTCGAGCGCCATGAAGAAGAAGGCCCGGTCACGCCGCAGCGGCCCACCCAGCGTGAAGCCGAGCTGGCCCTGCGAGAAATCGGGGTTGCCGCCGCCGCGCGCGTAGTCGGAGGAAAGCGCGTCCGACTTGCCGTAGAGGTGGGCCGTGCCGCGCAGCTCGTTGGTGCCCGACTTGGTGAGGACGTTCACGAACCCGCCGCCGGAGCGGCCGAACTCCGCGCTCGCGCCGTTCGACACCACCACGAACTCCTCCACCGCGTCCAGGTTGAAGGTGAATGCCGGACGCTGGCCGCCGCGCTGCTCCCCGAAGAACGGGTTGCCGAAGTCCGCCCCGTCGACGGAGTAGTTGTTGTGGATGCCGCGCTGGCCGCCGATGCTGATCTCGTCGCCGTCGGGACCCTGCACCACGCTCACATTGGGCGTCAGCAGGGTGAGGTTCACGAAGTTCCGGCCGTTGTTGGGCAGGTTCGAGACGACCTCATCGTCCATCCGCGTGGCCGCCTGCGCCGCCGTGGGGTCCACCAGGGGCGCCTCCGCGCTCACCGTGATCCCCTCCAGCGCGATCGCCTGGGGGCGGAGCGCCAGCTGCAGGTCCACCGTCTCGCCCAGGCGCACGTCCAGCCCCTGGCGCCGCACCTCGTCGAACCCCAGGGCGCGGGCGCTCAGGTCGTACCGCCCCACCCGCAGCAGCGAGGCCACGAAGGCGCCCTGTTCGTTGGTGGTGACGGTGCGTGACTGGTTGGTCTCGAGGTTTCGGAGGATGACCGTGGCGCCCTGCAGCCGGTTGCCGTCCGTGTCGCGCACGACTCCGCGGACCACACCCGTGGTGGCCTGCGCCTGCGCGGCGAGCCGCAAGGGTAGCAGAGAACCTGCGAGGAACAGCCCCACGACGAGCCGCCGGGAAATGGACATGTGCACTCTCCACATCTCAGGTGGTACCTACGATGGGAAGACGGCGAGGGGGAACGATTTGAACTGTAGGGCGCAGGCGGCGGATCTACAATGACTTTGTAGAAGCTTTCCGGACGCAGGTCCGTGCGTCCGGCCCGGCCGTGGCGTGTCCGCAACGCGCAATCCTGTGGATCCTTCGTACAGGGGCTCCGTGGGGCGACGCTCGCTTCTCCACGCGGCGAGGCTACTGCAGGGGATGCAGGGCCGTCCATCTTTTCACGGAACGAGAGTCTTGCGCGCCGGCCTCCCACCCCTGACCCTTATTTCGTTAAGCGAAATACCTAACGGACCTTGGAGAGTCACTCCGGAGGAATGCTATGAACATCGAGCTAGTCTTCGTTGGTGTTGCACTCCTAGTCGCACTACTAGTGCTGCTCCTCTCTCCGCTGGTTCGGGCGATCTGCTGGGATGCGTTCATACACCCGCATTATCGGTGCACGTGGCAGAAGCGCGGCAAGCACATGCACGAGATCCACAGCAATTCCCCCGCGGAGAGTGACCGATGACAAATCCAACCGAGTCGGGATCGGTATCCTCGCTGCAGGTGGGAACGGTCCTAACTGTAACTCTTACGCCCGCTTTCAAGCTGGTATTCCTTAGCGTACTGGGAATAACTGTGCTATCGATGTTAATCGGCTGCTACCTGGTGGTAGCAGAGCGTGCGGTCGGCGGTGCTCCCATGAGCGAGCCGGAAACGGTTCTCATGACTACATGCCTTGCCACATTTAAGTTGGGTTTTGGAGCGATTATAGGTCTCCTCGGTGGTAAAGCCATCTGATCTGATAGGAGACGGCAGACGAGTCAGCCTTTCGTCGCGAAAAGCCGGACGAAGCTTGGCAAGCGCCGTGGGGCTGAGAGCACGAGCAACCCGACGGTGATCCCGGGCGTCGGCGTTACACACCTGCGCTACCCGGTGCGCAAGGCGTAGTCCTGCCCCACACCTTTCTCGCCCGGCGGTGAGCCTTGTCTCGATGAGACGTTCACGCGCGAAGCGCCAACGACGTGTCCACGAGTAGCGCCGCCCAACCCGTCATTGCAGCGGTCGACCGGGTCGGTCGCTGCGCTCCCTCTTCTTCTCAGCCTCTCACCCTCCCCACGGATATTCTTGCGTTTCGAATCCGGGCCGAGCATTCTTCGCCGCCGGTTCTAGCGATCGGCGGCGCCACTTTCCCCCATCATCCGGAGAAAGATCATGAAGAAGCTGCGGCTGGACCTGGACGCGCTGGAGGTGGACTCCTTCCATACCTCGTGGCTGAACTACTGGGAAGGCACCGCACACGGCGCGCAGGACAAGGTCTCCGGCGGGGGTGCCACGCAGTGCGGCGGCGTTCAGACGTGCGGCGCAGGCTGCCCGGTCTCGGCCGGCGGTGAAACGCAGTGCGGAGGCGTCCAGACGTGCGGCGCAGGCTGCGAGCTCACGGCCGGCGGTGC
>DASTNU010000882.1:0-2035 GCA_035720605.1 Longimicrobium sp.
TGGACGTGATCGCGCGCACCTCGCTCGGTTTCGTGGTGCGGGTGAGCCCGCAGGAGCGGGCGGCGCTGCAGGCGGAGGGGGTGCCCTTCGCGCCGCTGTTCGACAGCTCCGGCGAATACGTGGCGGCGGTGGCGGGCGCCACCCGCGACCAGGCGGTGGCCGCGCTGGAGCAGGCGCAGACGCAGGCGATCGCCGCGCTGGACCCGGGCGCCCGCGGCGCCTTCGGGCTCGCCTGAGGGAAAGGGGGCGCAAGATGCCGCCGACGTGGCACCGCAACGACACCAGCGGCGTCCAGGCCGTGGACTCCATGGGCAACGTCACCTTCGCCAGCCTGCGCGACGACCTGGCCGCCCTGCGCGCCGCGGCCCCGGCAGGGATCGTGGACGCGGCGGTCACCTCGGTGGGCACCAGCGAGCGCGGGCGCGACATCCACTGCATCCGCATCGGCCGCAACCCGGCGGTGCCGGTGCTCATCGCCGGGTGCCACCACGCCCGCGAGTGGATCTCCGTGGAGGTCCCGTACCTCTTCGCCGAGTACCTGGTCACCCAGTACAACGTGGACCCCAGGGTCAAACGGCTGGTGGACGCGCGCGACATCTGGATCGTGCCGATGATCAACCCCGACGGGCACGAGCGCACCATGACGGACCGGCTGTGGCGCAAGAACCGCCCGCCGGCGGGGCGCCGCTCGGTGGACCTGAACCGCAACTACGACACGACGGCGTGGCCGATCGTCCGCGGGCACTACTCCAGCTCGCCCTCGACGGACACCTACCGCGGCCCCCTGGCGGGCTACGCCAGGGAGGTGCAGGTGATGCAGGCGCTGGTGAACGCGCGGCAGTTCAAGGGGACGCTGGACTTTCACTCGTACAGCCAGTGGGTGATGTACCCCTGGGCCGGTCGCGAGACGCCGCCGCCCGACGCGCACCAGCTGCGGATGGCCAACGCCCTCAAGGCGGCCATCGACACCAGGGTGGGGACGTACCAGGTGGAGCAGGCCAGCCGGCTGTACCACCGGCTCGAGGGCGTGGACCCGCTGGACAGCCGCATCCCGGGAGGGATGATGGACTACGTGCTGGAGCACGTCCCCGGCGCCATCGCCATCACCATCGAGCTGGACCCCGAAAAGATGGACCCGCGCGGGTTCATCCTGAGCGAGGCCGACATCCCCGTGGCCTTCGAGCGGATGAAGGGGGCGGTGCTCACCTTCCTGCAGTCCGTCGCCGCCTTTCCGTCTCCCCCGGCGGAGCGGGCACCGATCCACGTCGCCGTGGGGATGTCGAACGAGGTGGCGGTCTACGACCCGCCGGTTGAAGAAGTGTTCGTGGGCTTCTGAGCCCTGTGGCACCCGGCTCCGCCGCTGCGGGGCTGGTGGCCTTGGACCCCGACTGCGGCGCCGCCTTCACGGCCTGCTGAGACGACGATGCGACACCCGGTGGACCATGGGACTGCTTGACGTGCTGGGCGGCGGCGCGCCGCCGGGGATGCGGCGCCCCGTATTCGAGGTCGCCTTCGCGGGCGGCGGAGGTGGCGGGCTGGGCGGGCTGGCCGCGGCCGCCGGCTCGCTGCTGGGCGGCGGCGGGGGCGATCCCTGGTCGCAGTCGCTCGTCTCCGTCACGGTGGAGTGCGGGCTCGCCCCCTCCGTGGACACGGCGGAGATCGTGGTGGCGCCCGGGCCGGACGCGCCCTCCGTGGCCGTGGGGGACGAGGGGACCGTCAAGCTGGGCTACGAGGACGACGCGGCGGAGCTGGTCTTCACCGGGAAGGTGGAGAGCGTGCGGACGCGCATCGGCGGGCCGACGCGGATCGTGGCCAGCAACGGGGGCGCGGCGCTGGCCCGGCTGCGGGTGAACGCCGCATACGACGGCGAGGCCGCGGGGGGCGTCGTCGGCGACCTCGCGGGACGCGCGGAGGTGGACACGGACAGCGTGGAGGACGGGATCCAGCTCGCCTACTTCGTCGTGGACGACCGCACCTCCGCCTGGGGGCACGTGGCGCGGCTGGCCCGCGCCTCGGGGCACCTGGCCTACTTCAC
>DASTNU010000883.1:0-9921 GCA_035720605.1 Longimicrobium sp.
GCCTGCCCGCTATCATGCCAGCCATCACCTGAGCTTTTCGGATGATGAGACTCCGCCGGATCGCCACCCTCGCGCTCGCCGCCCTGCTCGCCGCGCCCTCGCTCGACGCGCAGGTGGCGCACCTGCCCGCGGGCGAGGGGCTGGGCGAGGGCTCGCGCCAGCCGGACGACGCGCCGCTCCCCATCCCGAACGCCCCCCCGCGCCCCCGCCGCTCTTCCGACGGGCGGCCGTGGAGCGTGCGGGTGGCGGAATCGGTGATGCGCCGCAACCCGCAGACGCACCGGCGCTGGGACTACACGCAGGGCGTGGTGCTGGGCGCCATCGAGCGCGTCGCCGTCGCCACGGACGACCGGGCGATGCTGGAGTACGTGACCGCCAACATGAAGCGGTGGATCACCCCCGAGGGCGACATCACCGGCTACCAGCTGGACGAGTACAACATCGACCAGGTGTCGCAGGGGCGGCTGCTCTTCGGGATGCTGCGGCGCACGGGGAACCCGCAGTACCGCTACGCGGCCGACCTGCTGCGCGAGCAGCTGCGCACGCACCCGCGCACGCCGGAGGGCGGCTTCTGGCACAAGCAGATCTACCCGCAGCAGATGTGGCTCGACGGCCTCTACATGGGCCAGCCCTTCTTCGCGGAGTACGCCACCACGTTCGGCGAGCCCGCCGCGTTCGACGACATCGCCAAGCAGTTCCTGCTGGTCGCCCGCCACACGCGCGACCCGCGGACGGGGCTGATGTACCACGCCTGGGACTACGCGAAGGCGCAGCCGTGGGCGGACAGCGCGACGGGCGTCTCCAGGCACTTCTGGGGGCGGGCGATGGGGTGGTACATGATGGGGGTGGTGGAGACGCTGGACCACTTTCCCGCGGACCATCCCGACCGCGCCGCCGTCATCCAGACGCTGCGCGACGCGGCGGAGGCGGTGGCGCGGATGCAGGACCCGGTGACGGGGCTGTGGTGGAACCTCCTCGATCACCCCAACCGCGCCGGCAACTACCTGGAAGCCAGCGCCAGCAGCATGTTCGCCTTCTCGCTCGCGAAGGCGGCACGGCTGGGCTACGTCGATCCCGAATACCGCCGGGTGGCGGAGCGCGCGTTCGACGGGCTGCTCTCGAACCTCGTCCGCGAGAACGCGGACGGCACGGCGTCGCTCATCAACATCGTCCAGGTGAGCGGGCTGGGCGGGAGCCTGCGCCGCGACGGCAGCTACCGCGACGGCTCGTACGCCTACTACGTCAGCGAGCCCGTGGTGACGGACGACTACAAGGGCGTGGGCCCCTTCATCCTCGCCGCGCTGGAGCTGGGGCGGTGACCGCGCCGGCCGGCTCTCCGCGCTTCGTGCACGGTGCCGACCAGCCCTGGGAAGAGCTGGGGGGCGGCGTCAGCCGGCAGGTGCTCGGCCACGATCCCGAGCTGATGATGGTGCGCGTGCGCTTCGACGCGGGCGCGGTGGGCGCGGTGCACCACCATCCGCATCGCCAGGTCACGCTGGTGGAGCGCGGCCGGTTCCAGGTGACGGTCGCGCACGAGGCGCGGGTGCTGGAGGCGGGGGATTCCTTCTTCGCCGCGCCGGACGAGGAGCACGGTGTGGTGGCGATGGAGGCGGGGGTGCTGGTGGTCCTGTTCGCCCCGGCGCGCGGGGACTTGCTGCCGCGGGGCGGGCGATGAGCGGGCTCTTCTCTCTCACCGGAAAGCGCGCGCTGGTCACCGGCGCCAGCCGCGGGCTGGGCCAGGCGATGGCCGTCGCGCTGGCGGAGGCGGGCGCGGACGTGGTGTGCGCCAGCACCCGCCGCGCGGGCACGGACCAGGCGGCGGCGCTCATCCACGCGGCGGGGCGGCGGGCGTGGCAGGTGGAGGCCGACCACACCGACCGGGCCTCCGTCCTGGCGATGGCGGACGAGGCGGAGCGGCTGGCGGGGCGCATCGACGTCCTGGTGAACAACGCGGGCACCATCCGCCGCCACCCGGCCGCCGGGTTCCCGCTGGCGGACTGGGACGACGTGATGGCCGCCAACCTGGACTCCGTCTTCCTCCTCTGCCAGCGGCTGGGCCGGGGGATGATCGAGCGCGGCGCGGGAAAGATCATCAACGTGGCCTCGCTCCTCTCCTTCAGCGGCGGGGTCACCGTCCCCGCGTACACGGCCAGCAAGCACGCCGTGGCGGGACTCACGAAGGCGCTGGCGAACGAGTGGGCGCGCCACGGCGTGCAGGTGAACGCCATCGCGCCCGGCTACTTCACCACCGACAACACGCAGCGCCTGCGCGACGACCCCGCGCGCCACGCCGAGATCAGCGCCCGCATCCCCGCCGCGCGCTGGGGCGAGCCGGAGGATCTGGCGGGCGCGGTAGTGTTCCTGGCCAGCCGCGCCAGCGACTACGTGAACGGCCACGTGCTGGTGGTGGACGGCGGGTGGATGGCGCGGTGAGGGGCCCGCCCCCGGCCTCGCTTAGGCTCGTCCACCCCCTCCCGCAAACTGCGCGGGAGGGGGGATAGACACCGAGGATCCGGTGCGAGCCGCTGGCGCTCCCCATCCCCGGCCCTTCCCCCACGAACTGCATGGGGGAAGGGTGACGCGCACCGAGCCTGCCGAAGCGTGCTCCCCTCTCCCGCGCCGTTTGCGGGAGAGGGGTCGGGGGTGAGAGGTCCGCGCGCAGCGCGACGCCGTTCTCCCCCTCTCCGCGAGGAACGAGCGGGGAGGGGGCCGGGGGGAGGGGCCCCCGCGGGCGGCAGGATGCTCGCTCCCGTGCACGATCCCGGCGCTCGCACACTCACGCACTCTCGCACTCTCGCACTCTCGCACTCTCGCACTTTCGCACTGGCCCTTGAGCAGAACCTACGTCGGCACGTCGCCACCGCGTAACGAGGACCGCCGGCTCCTGACGGGGCAGGCGCTGTTCGTGGACGACGTGCAGCTGGAAGGGATGCTGCACGCGGCGTTCGTGCGCAGCGACCACGCGCACGCCCTCATCCAGGGGATCGACACCTCCGCCGCGCTGCAGCGCCCCGGCGTGGTGGCCGTCCTCACCGCGGACGACCTGGGAGACTACTGGCAGCCCGGCCCGCTCCTGGTCCCTCCGCCGCCCATCGAGGGGATCGTCTTCAACCAGGCGTCGCAGGTGCCGCTGGCGAAGGACCGCGTGCGCCACGTGGGCGAGCCGGTGGCCATGGTGATCGCCGAGAGCCGCTACCTGGCGGAGGACGCGCTGGCGGACGTCGTGGTCGACTACGAGCCGCTGGAGCCGGTGGTGGACCTGGAGGGGGCGCTGGCGCCGGACGCGCCCGTCATCCACCCCCAGCTGGGCACCAACCTGGCCGCCCACGTGGTGCAGCGGCACGAGGACTACGAGGCGGCGAAGGAGGGCGCGGCGCTCGTCATCAACCGCCGCTTCCACTACGACCGCGGCGCCGCGGCGGCGATGGAGAACCGCTGCGTGGCGGCGCGCTGGGACGCGCGGGCGCAGGAGCTGACCATCTGGGACACCACGCAGGCCCCCATCCCCATCCGCAACGGGCTGGCGCGGATGCTGGGGCTGCTGGAAAGCCAGGTGCGGGTGGTGGCGCCGTTCGTGGGCGGCGGGTTCGGGCCCAAGATCATGATGTTCTACCCCGAGGAGGTGCTGGTCCCCTGGGTGGCCATCCGCCTGGGCCGGCCGGTCAAGTGGACGGAAGACCGGCAGGAGAACTTCTTCGCCACCACGCAGGAGCGCTCGCAGATCCACGACGCGGAGATCGCCTTCTCCGCCGAGGGAAAGATCCTGGGCATCCGCGACTTCTTCTTCCACGACACCGGCGCGTACGATCCGTACGGGCTCACCGTCCCCATCAACAGCCAGTGCACGCTGCTGGGCCCGTACGACGTGCCGGCGTACCACAGCGAGTTCCGCGCGGTCTTCACCAACCGGACGACGGTCACGCCGGTGCGCGGGGCGGGGCGGCAGCACGGCGTGTTCGTGATGGAGCGGCTGCTGGACATCGCCGCGAAGGAGCTGGGGATGGCGCCGGACGAGATCCGCCGGCGCAACTACCTGCGCAAGGACGTCTTTCCGTACACCTTCCAGATCCTCTTCCAGGACTTCGCCCCGCTCTACTACGACAGCGGCAACTACGCGCCGGCGCTGGAGGCGGCGCTGGACATCGTGGGCCGCGACGCGTTCCGCGCGGAGCAGCGGCGGGCGCGGGAGGAGGGGCGGTTCATCGGGGTGGGCGTGGTCAGCTACGTGGAGGGGACGGGGATCGGGCCGTACGAGGGCGCGCGGGTCACCATCGAGCCCAGCGGCCAGGTGCGCGTGGCCACGGGGCTGGGGACGCAGGGGCAGGGGCACTACACGGCGTTCGCGCAGATCGTGGCAGAGGTGCTGGACGTGGACGTCGATCGCGTGCACGTGGTGACCGGCGACACCCGCGAGTTCGGCTGGGGAACGGGGACCTTCGCCAGCCGCGGCGCGGTGGTGGCCGGGAGCGCCTGCCACGAGGCGGCGCTGGCGGTGCGGAAGAAGGTGATCGACACGGGCGCGCGCGTCCTTGGCGTCTCGCCGGACGAGGTGGAGCTGGCGGACGGCACGGTGCGCGTCCGCGGCGACGGGTCGCGGTCGATGGCGCTCGGCCAGCTGGCGGGGGAGGCGAACCCGCTGCGCGGCGCGGTGGTGCCGGGGACGGAGCCGGGGCTGGAAGCGACGGCGTACTTCGGCCCGGACCACGGCAGCACGGCCAGCGGGGTGCACGCGATGGTGGTGGAGGTGGATCCCGAGACGGCGATGGTGAAGGTCCTGCGCTACGTCGTCGTGCACGACTGCGGCAAGCTGATCAACCCGGTGATCGTGGCGGGGCAGGTGCAGGGCGGCGTGGCGCACGGCATCGGCAACGCGTTCTACGAGCAGCTGGTGTTCGACGAGAGCGGGCAGCTGCAGAACGCGTCGTTCATGGACTACCTGCTGCCGACGGCGATGGACGTGCCGCGGGTGGAGATGGCGCACCGCGAGACGGCGGCGCCGCTGAACCCGCTGGGGCTCAAGGGCGTGGGCGAGGCGGGGTGCATCCCCACCGGCGCCGCCTTCGCGCAGGCCATCGAGGACGCGCTGCCGCACCTTGCGCTGGAGATCCGCGAGATCCCCCTGAGCCCCAACCGCCTGTGGGAGCTGCTGCAGGCGGCGGAGGGCGGGGCCCTCACCCGGCTCGCTTAGGCTCGCCACCCTCTCCCACGAACTGCGTGGGAGAGGGTGTACACCCCGGTTCTGCGCGGGATGGCAGGCCCCCGCACACGCGGGAAACGGCCAACGAGCACCGGAGCCCGTTCGATGTTCATCCCCTCTCCCGCTTGCGGGAGAGGGTGCGAGCCTGAGCGAGCGGGTGAGGGCCCCCGCGGACGCAGCCAGGTCTCCGTGATTTCGCACTTTCGCACTCTCGCACTCACGCACTCACGCACTCACGCACTCACGCACTTTCTCACGCACTCACGCACTTCGATGATCGTCACCGGCGAGCACACCTTCCCCGGCCCGCGCCAGACCGTGTGGGACCTGCTGCAGGATCCCGAGGTGCTGGCCAAGGCCATGCCCGGCGCCCGCAAGCTGCACCTGACCGGCGACGGCACCTACGAGGGCGTCATCCGCATCGGCGTGGGGCCGGTGACGGCGGCGGAGTGGACGCTGAACGTGGCGCTCAGGGACCGCGTGCCGCCCGCGAGCTACGTCATGCAGGTGGACAGCAAGGGCGCGCTGGGCTTTACCCGCGGCACCGCCAACGTCAACCTGGACGAGGTGGATGGCGGCACGCGGATGCGCTACCACGCGGACCTCTCCGTGGGCGGCAAGGTGGCGGGCGTGGGGCAGCGGCTGCTGGACCAGGTGGCGAAGATGCTCACCAAGCAGGGCCTCGACGCGCTCAACAAGGAGCTGGAATCGCGGCTCCGGGCCGGTCCCTCCTGAACGGACGGATGCACATGCGAACCTTCGCGGGCCTCGTCATCCTCGGTATCGCCCTCCTGCTGCTGGTCGTCGAGATCACGGCGATCCGCGATCCGGCGGGCTACGCGCCGCACGGCATTCCGGAGCCCTGGTTCATGTACGCAGGCCGGCTCGCCGTGGTCGCGCTGATGGGCTGGATTTCCCTGCGCCTGCTGAACCGCGGCATCCTGGGGCGGCTGGTGCGCGGACGCGGCTTTACCCCCGCGGCGCGATGAAGCCCGCCCCTTTCGAGTATCATCGGCCCGACTCGGTGGACGAGGCGCTGGCGCTGCTGGCGGAGCACGGCTACGACGCCAAGCTCCTGGCCGGCGGGCAGAGCCTGGTGCCGGCGATGAACTTTCGCCTGGCGCAGCCGGCCGTGCTCATCGACCTGAACCAGGTCGCGGAGCTGCAGTACGAGAGCGACGACGACGGGGTGATGCGCATCGGCGCGATGGAGCGGCAGCGATACGTGGAGTGGACCGGGATCGCCGGGCGCCTGGCGCCGCTCCTGGCGGAGGCGCTTCCCTTCGTGGCGCACGCGCAGATCCGCAACCGCGGCACCATCGGCGGCAGCATCGCGCACGCGGACCCGGCGGGCGAGATCGGCGCGGTGATGCTGGCGCTGGAGGCGCGCTTCCACCTGCGCGGGCCCGGTGGAGCGCGCGTCGTCCCCGCGGCGGAGTTCTTTACCGGGCTGTTCGGGACGGCGCTGGAGGCGGACGAGATGCTGACGGAGGTGGAGATCCCCGCCGCCGCGCCGCGCACCGGCTGGGCGTTCGACGAGGTGTCGCGGCGCCACGGCGACTACGCGCTGGCGGGGCTGGCCGCGGCGGTGGAGGTGGGTGCGGACGGCCGCTGCACCGCCGCCCGCCTGGCCTTCCTGGGCGTGGCCGACGCACCCATGCTGGCCCACGAAGCCGCCGCCGCGCTCCTCGGCCAGGCGCCGACGGAGGACGCCATCCGCGCCGCCGCCGACGCCGCCGCGCAGCGCGACATCGACCCGCCCGGCGACATCCACGCCTCCCCCACCTATCGCCGCCACCTCGCGGGCGTGCTGGTGCGCCGCGTGCTCCCCCGCGCCTTCGCGCGGGCGGGTGCAGCGTAGGCAAAGGCGTGCCTGCCAGTTCCCGCGCGCGTCGGACGGCCCGGCGCGCCCCCATCCGGGCGAGCACCACTCGCCCATCTTTCCCCAAAACCCCTGGGGAAGGTTGATGCAGGGCAAGTTCCGAGCGATTCAGAGGGCCCCTGGTTGGGCGAGTGGATTCCTCGACCCCGCTCATGACGCGTCGCACGAGCCGGGTACCGGATGGGCGCTCCCTCGCAATGACAGGTTGATGTGCGGATTGGAGTTCTCCCCTCTCCCGCGCAGTTTGCGGGAGAGGGGCCGGGGGTGAGGGCCCCGCGCGCAGCGCGGCGCTGTTCGCAGTTGCAGGTCTCCCCCTCTCCGCGAGGAACGAGCGGGGAGGGGGCCGGGGGGAGGGGCCCCGCCATGGCGACAGCGTGGCCCGCCTGGGCGCGGCGGGCGCGTAATCCTGGCGGACGACACGCTGGTGCGCCGCGCCGGTTGCACGTGCGCGCGCTGTACGCGGAGCACGCGATCTGCCGGTACGCAAATGGCGTCAATCCCCGCGCGATCGTGGCGCCGGCCGCCGGCGTGCTGGTGGCGCTGGTGGGATTGATGATACCTTCGCCGCGATTCCTGTTCGACGGCGCGTGGATTTCGGTCACGCTCGTCTCGTTCGTCATCTACTACCTGCTGATGCGGCCCGCGCCCGAGGCCGCCGCGACCCTCACATCCGCCGTGCCGGAGATTCGATGAAGATCTACGACCTGTCCCAGCCGCTGAACGAGCAGGCGCCCTTCTGGCCGTACTATCCGCCCTTCGAGGTGAAGTACATCAAGCGCAAGGCGGAGCACGGCGTGAACGCGCAGTACATCCAGACGTCCAACCACATGGGGACGCACCTGGACGCGCCGCGGCACTTCGTGACGAAGGGGATGACCATCGACCAGATCCCGATGGAGTGGCTGTGCGGGCCCGGCGTGATCGTGAACCTGAGCGACGAGATGGACGAGCTGGGGGTCTACACGCCGCAGATGATCGAGTCGCGTGTGGAGGTGAAGAAGGGCGACATCGTGCTGCTGCACACCGGCTGGCACCGCTACGCCCAGTGGGGCGACGAGGCCGACGAGGAGAAGTACATCCACATGCACCCGGGCGCGCACCCCGACATGGTGCCGTGGCTGCTGGAGAAGGAGATCCACATCTGGGGCGTGGACGTGGTGTCGACGGACCACCCGATGGACCTGCCGATCGGCCGCTTCCTGGGCAAGGGGATGCACGGCCACTGCGACCGCGTCCGCGCCGCGGCGGAGAAGAAGTTCGGCGGCTCCGAGGCGGTGGCGAAGCTGTTCCCCGACGAGGACTACCAGCTGACGCACAACAAGCTGTTCGACAAGAACTGCATGCACATCGAGAACCTGGGCGGCGACATCAGCCACCCGGCCATCCAGAACCGCCGCCTGATCATCGGCTGCTTCCCCTGGAAGTTCCAGGGCGGCGAAGCCGCCTTCGCCCGCGTCGTCGCCTTCGACGGCGAGTGGCCCAAGGAGGTGTGAGCACGTACGGCAGAGCGGCTTTAGACCTGCCCGGTGACTGAATCCCAGCTCAGGGATTCAGCCACCCCCAACGGGCGGTGTGCTATCCCATACAGCGGCGTTAAAAGGACCATGGTGGAATCGCCCGTCATCACGCCGAGGTTTGCTTGAGAGTGGATCTAGAAGTCCTACCTGACGTTGCTCCGCTTGTAACCCGTTTTAAGCGAGACCTTGCGACTGCCACGCCGCTTGAGGTGCTGCGCAAGCGCGTAATCTTCGGCACTTCTTACGTGTTTCCTAACAACGACGATCACTTCGCTCTGATAAGCTCGGTCGCTGACCATTTCAAAGTACATCCGGCCAACGTTTTGATCGTGGGTTCTGCGAAGCTCGGCTTCAGTATAGCCCCCAAGAAGCGCTACAGGTATTTTAACGACCGCTCCGATATCGATGTCGTCGTGGTTAGCGAGCAGCTCTTTGATGAGATATGGTGGGAGATCCACAGCACTGCTGTGCGACGGTTCGACTGGCCCCAACGTCAGGATTTTGCTAAATATCTAATGAGGGGCTGGATTCGGCCGGATATGTTTCCAAACATCAATACGCCCCGTGTGAGCAATTGGTGGAATTTTTTCACCGACCTGTCGCGACACGTTGGCGTCCGAGTTCGTGGGGCGCTGTTCAGAAATTGGAATTTCTTGGAAAGCTACCATGGGGAGAACATTCAAAACTGTGCCTTGGAACTGGCTCTCGAAGAGCCTCCACCTGATCGGAACTGGTCGGAGAGACAACCATGAGTAGCGAGCACTACGAGCTTCAGACGAACGCCACGAATCGACGCATTCGAGAAATTATTACAGCAGTCAAGAACAAGTCGTTGATCCCACGGCCTGATTTTCAGCGCCGTTTAGTGTGGACGAATAAGGACAAACTTGCGTTTCTGGACACCGTCTTGAGCCACCTTCCGTTTCCCGAAATTTACGTGTGTGCAGGCGAAGTCAATCCAGAAACTGCTCAAGGGACAGAGTGGTTGGTGGACGGACAGCAGCGAGTTTCAACCCTGTATTCATATTTTACCTCCGATCCCGAGTTGCGTCTGAATGAGCTTCCGACGTACGCAAGTCTTTCTGAAACTGAAAAGCGAAGATTCCTTGAATACACTGTTGTAGTTCGTGATCTTGGTGACGTGCCGATTGAAACCGTAAAAGATGTCTTTAAGAGGATCAACTCCACAAAGTACGGATTGAACGCTATGGAGTTAGCCAACGCGCGCTACGATGGCGCGATCAAAAGGGCTGCGGAGGAATTGGCGGAGAAAGGATTCTATTCCGAGCATGGAGTGTTTAGGACCTCTGACATCAGAAGAATGA
>DASTNU010000884.1:0-4242 GCA_035720605.1 Longimicrobium sp.
CATCGGCTTCTCCGTCGGGATGGTGGAAAGGTGGCCGGCGCCAGGACACAAGGGCCGGCGATGGATGCCGCACCGGGCGGCGCAGCATCGGCATGGCCGTCAGCAGCGGACCTGCAGGGAGATCGGCAGGGCCTGGATCAGCACGCGCCCATGTAGCAGGTGTTCTCCACGGGGCAGCTGAAGTCGCAGGTCTCCGGGCCGCACGATCCCCAGCACGTGGGAGCACAGCTGTATGCGCACGTCCCGTAGTCACCGTAGTCGCAGGTGCCTCCGCAGGTGGCATCGCACGTCTGTCCCTGCTGCGTGTGGGTGGTCCCGTAGTGGCCCGCGACCGTCCCGCGTCCGGCCGGCGGCCCCGCGGTCGCGAACGTGTCGACCCGCAGGTCGGCCAGCTTCAGCGCCAGCTTCTTCATCGGCTCCCTCCCGCACGATGATTGGATGAAACGAGGGATGCGAGCGCGCCTGGATCGCGCTCCGCGGCAGAAGGAGCAGGCGTATGCCGCGCCGGCGAGCGCGGCATACGCCTGTGGCTCATCCGCCGCAGAAGTTGCACGGATATTCCGGCCCGGGTGAGGTCGCGTAACCGGCGCAGGTGTAGTCGCAGCTGAAGTTGCAGGTGTGGCCCTCCTGCGTGTGGGTGGTACCATAGTGCCCCTGGACCGTCCCCTTCCCCCCCGACTGCTCCGCCGTCGTGAAGGTGTCGACCTCGAGGTCGTCCAGTTTCAGCGTCAGCTTCTTCATCGGCGTCTCCCATGCAGGATGGTGGGATCAGAACAGCCCCGCGAGCGCGCGCCCGCGGCGATCAGCACCACACGCAGGCAGCCTGGCCCGGGGGAATGGTGCCGTAGCCATCGCAGGTGTACTCGCAGGTGACGTCGCAGCTCACATCGCACGTCTGTTGAATCGGCTGCGTGTGCGCGGTGCCGTAGTGGCCCTGGACCGTCCCCTTCACTCCCCTCTGCTCCGCCGTCGTGAACGTGTCGACCCGCAGGTCGTCGAGCTTCAGCAGCAGCTTTTTCATCGGTTCCTTCGGGGCAGGTGGCAAGAGCCACGGTTGCGGAACGAGCGGGTGGATGCCGCGATGGCGCGGCATCCCCCGCAGGGCCGTCAGCAAAGGACGCAGGGGTAGATTCCGCCCGGCGTGGTCGCGTAGCCGGGGCACGTGTAGTCGCAGGTATCGCCGCCACAGGTGCCGAAGCAGCTGGCCCAGCAGGTTTCGCCCCCCTGCGTGTGCGTCGCCCCGTAGTGCCCCCGGACCGTCCCCTTGCCGCCCGTCCGCTCCGCCGTGGTGAAGGTGTCGACCTCGAGGTCGTCCAGTCGCAGCGCCAGCTTCTTCATGGCCCCTCCCGGGCAGCAGGGTAGAACGGATCAGGGACACCCGCGTCCCGGATCACGCCATTATTCGGCTGCACAGGATGGGCCACACGGGTGCCGCGGGGCACGGAAGGCGTGCCCCGCGGCGGCGATGCGGGTCAGGCGGTGGCGGTGCACTCCTCCGGGATCGCCGTGCAGATGCAGGGCGGCGCGAAGCAGACGCAGCCGTCCACCTGCTGGACGGTGTCGGTCGCGTCGGAGGTGGCAAAGGTTTCGAACGACTGCACCACCAGCTTCTCGGCCTTCAGGGCGTGCTTCCTCATGGGACTTTTTCCTTGGATACGGGGTGGCGTGAAACGAGGGACGACCCTACCAGGGTACCGCGTCCGCCCGCCGGCCACAACCCCCGAGCGGGGCGGAACGGCGAGCCGCCGCGCCCCGGAGGGACGCGGCGGCTGTCGCGGGGCCGCGATCCGGACACCCGCGCTCAGCACATGACCTGGCAGTCCGTGCAGAACCAGTACGAGTTGGGGCAGCCCACGTTGGGATAGGTGCCGCAGTAGGCGTGGCCGCAAGTGTCCGGCGGGCCGCAGGTGTCGTCGCACGTGCCCTCGTTGGTCCACTGCCGGGCACAGGTGTCGCAAGCGGTAGCCTGCATGGTGTGGGTGGTCCCGTAGTGCCCCTGCACCGTTCCGCGCGAGTCGCCCTCCCCGGGCGTGGTCGCGAACGTCTCCACCGCCAGGTCTTCCAGTCCGAGCGACAGCTTCTTCATGGCACCCTCCAGGAGAACGTGGTGGCCTGAAACAGACGAGCCAGTGACGATACCGGATCGCGTTTTCGCGCACAAGCGCCGTTCCGCGCCCGGTGTGCGGGCGCGGCGGCCGCGGCCGATCAGCAGGTTGTCGGGTGGTCGCAGGTGTTGGGGAAGCAGGATCCGGGCAGGCAGGTCTCGTGGCACGACCAGGCGCACGTCTCTTCCTGGCACGTCACCTCGCACGTCTGATAGCACGCGGTTTCACAGGCCGGGCCCGTGCAGATGGTGTGGCTGGTATCCTGCGCGCCGGCCACCGTTCCCCGCGCCGTGCCCGCCGGCTCGGTGTGGAAGGTGTCCACGCACAGCTCATCGAGCCGCAGGGTCAGCTTCTCCATCGCTCCCTCCCCTGGTGTGAGGACCTGATCACGGGCTTGCCCACCCGCTCCGCCGGACAGCCCGCCGCGGCGGAGCGGCCGTTCACGTCAGCGTGCGCAGAAGCAGCGGGTTCCGTCCGCCGGGCCCGTACACGCGCATGGAGCTGTCTTGCGGATGGAGCCGTGGCCAGCTCATCCCATCGCTACAGCCGCCAGCAAGTATCATGCAACGTAACGGCCGAGGGAGGGCGGGACAGATGCGCCTTAAAGCAAGCCCGCGGATCGTGAGCAACAGAAAGCCGCGCTTCTTTCGAAGCGCGGCGGTTCGCCGGCGTGCGGACGGGCCCGGCTAGTCGGCCGGTTCGCCGTCGTAGCGGGGATAGGCGACGGTGCGGTCGTCCTGGTCGCGCACCGCCGCCGGCCCGTCGTCGAAACGGGGATACGCGAGCGTCCGCTCGTCCTCCCCCGCAGGCGCGGGGGCCGGCTCCACGGGGGCCTCGCGCGGACGGCTCCACTCCGCGGCGGCGGGGGGCGGCGTGGCGGAGGGCGGCACGTCCAGCAGGCCGCGGGCGCGCAGCTCGTCGCGCATCCGCAGGTCCTGGCGCAGGCTCAGCGCCAGCATGGACAGCATCCCCGCGAGGAACGCCAGGAAGAAGACGACCGTGAGCGGCGCGCGGTAGAAGGTGGCGACGCCCACGTCCACCGCGACCCGCTCGCCGCGGTTGAGCCACGCGAACCCCGCCGCGAACAGGGCGACCGCGGCGACCGGAAGCCAGCGCGAGCCCCTCACGCAGCCGCCAGCGCGTGCACCAGCTCGCCCTGGAAGGTGGCGCCGCTGGTCGCGGTCAGCCGCACCTCGGCAAAGCCGCCGATCATCTCCGCCGGCGCGTCGAAGTTCACCACCTTGTTGCGCTCCGTGCGCCCCTGCACCCCGCCGCGGCGCCCCGCCTTCTCCACCAGCACCTCTTCCACCCGTCCCACCTCGCCGCGGCTGATCTCCAGCTGGATCTCGCGGAAGGTGGCGATCAGCTCCGCCAGGCGCGCCTGGCCGATCTCGTCGGGGACGAACTGGTCGCGCGGCAGGCGCGTGGCCGGGGTGCCGTCGCGCTCCGAGTACCTGTACAGGAACGCGTCGTCGAAGCGGACGGTGCGCATCAGCTCCAGCGTCCCCTGGTACTCCTCGTCGGTCTCGCCGGGGAAGGCGACGATCACGTCCGTGGAGAGGGCGATGCCGGGCATGGCCTCGCGCACCCACTGGATCTTCTCCAGGTACTCCTCCACCGTGTAGCGGCGCAGCATGCGCTTGAGCGTGCGGTCGTGGCCGCTCTGCACCGGCAGGTGCAGCTGCTTGCACACCGCGGGCTCCTGCGCCATCACCTCCACCAGCTGGCGGGTGAAGTCGTTGGGATGCGGGCTGGTGAAGCGCACGCGGCGGATGCCGTCCACCCGCGCCACCTCGCGCAGCAGCCGGGGAAAGTTCCAGTCGCCGTGCTCGTACGAGTTGACGGTCTGCCCCAGCAGCGTCACCTCGGGCACGCCGTCCTGCGCCAGCGCCCGCACCTCGTCCAGGATGGCGCGCGGGTCGCGGTTCTTCTCGTCGCCGCGCACGTAGGGGACGATGCAGTAGGTGCAGCGGTAGTTGCACCCGCGCTGGATGGGCACCCACGCCGAGACGGACGAGGTGCGCCGGGCGGTGATCCCCTCGTAGTTCTCGAAGGGGTCGAAGCCGAGCACCGTCAGCCCGCCCTTCGCCTGCCCGCCGCCGAAGACGGGGAGCCCTCCCGCGCGCTTCGGCGCCGC
>DASTNU010000885.1:0-2778 GCA_035720605.1 Longimicrobium sp.
AGAAGCGCAGGTCGCCCGCTTCCATGGGCTCCAGCGGCCGCAGGGCGAAGTACAGGAGGATGGCCTCCTTGACCCACGCGTTCACGCGCCACTCGCCATCCACCTTTTCGGCGACGCGCACCTGGCCGCGGTCCAGCAGCGCGATGGTCTCCTCCACCGCCTGCGCCACCTCGCGCTCCCTGAGCCGCTCGCGGTCCTGGTATGCCTGCGAAATGAGCTCGTTCAGCTCCGCCATCTCCATCCGCCTCCCCTGAATTCGTCGTTGTGGGCGGGGCGGAACGTAGCCAGCTTCCCAGCGCGCGACAAGCGGAAACTGCTTTGTCTCACGCAGAGTCAGCGGAGTCAACAGAGTTGATGGGATTCCTCCTCCGCTGACTCCGTTGACTCCGTGTGAGACCCCCTCTTTCTTATCCGCATGAGCAATCAATTCGAGTACCGCGACCGCTGGGCGCTGGTCACGGGCGCGTCGATGGGGATCGGCGAGGCGTTCGCGCGGGCGCTGGCGGGGCGCGGGATGAACGTGGCGCTCGTCGCGCGCTCCGCGGACCGGCTGGCGGCGCTGGCGCGGGCGATCGAGGCGGAGCACGGGGTGCGCGCCGCCGCGGTGCCGGTTGACCTGGCGGAGCCGGGCGGACCCGCGCGCGCGTGGACGGAGGCGAGCCGCGCGGGCGAGATCCACCTGCTGGTGAACAACGCGGGATTCGGCCTGCAGGGCCGCTTTGACGAGCTGGCGATGGAGCGGCAGAGCGAGATGGTGGCGCTCAACTGCACGGCGGTGCTGGAGCTGTCGTACCTGGCGCTGGGCGAGATGCGGCCGCGCGGCTCCGGCGGCATCATCAACGTCGGCTCGGTGGTGGCGTTCCAGCCGGTGCCGGGAAAGGCGGTCTACGCGGCCACCAAGGCGTTCGTGCTCTCGCTCACCGCGTCGCTGGTGGAGGAGAGCCGCGGGTCCGGCGTGCGCATCCTCTGCCTCTCCCCCGGGCCCACGCCGACGGGGTTCCAGGCGGTGGCGGGGAGCCGGGTGCGCGAGGGACAGCCGGGGGTGATGCGCGCGGCGCGGGTGGTGGACGCCGCGCTCCGGGCGTTCGACGCGGGGCGGACGCACGTGGCGCCCGGGCTGGTGAACCGCGTCGGGACGGTCTTCGGGCGGCTGCTCCCCGTCGGCGCGGCGGCCCGGATGGCGAAGCGGATCAACGAGCGGCGGTGACGGCGGCGGGCGGATGGTGGACCTCCGCCCACATCCGCGCGCAGGTGCGGATGGTGCGGACGTGGATGTCCACCGTGTCCTCCGTGTCGCGCGCGTAGCCGCCCGCCATCGCCACCGCGACGGGAACGCCGGCGCCGCGGCAGGCATCCAGCACCAGCCGGTCGCGCTCCGCCAGCCCCTCCTTGCTCATCGCCAGCCTTCCGAAGCGGTCTTCCCGCCACGGGTCCGCGCCCGCCAGGTAGACGGCCAGCTCCGGGCGAAAGTCGTCCAGGATCTGCGGGACGTGCATCTCCAGCGCGGCCAGGAACGCGTCGTCTCCCGCGCCGTCGGGGAGCTCCACGTCCAGCGAGCTGCGCTCCTTGCGGAAGGGAAAGTTGCGGGCGCCGTGGACGGAGAAGGTGAAGACGGTGGGATCCGCCCGGAAGGCGGCGGCGGTGCCGTTGCCCTGGTGGACGTCGCAGTCCAGCACCACGGCGCGGCGGATGCGCCCCTCGCGCTGCAGCACGCGGATGGCCACGGCGGCGTCGTTGAAGACGCAGAAGCCCTCGCCGTGGCCCGGATACGCGTGGTGCGTCCCGCCCGCCAGGTTCACGGCGAGTCCCCACCCCCGCGCCGCCGCCTCGTCCAGCGCCGTGCGCCCCGCCTCGATGGTGGCGCCCGAGGAGCGGCGGGAGCGCTCCACCATCTCGTGGCTCCACGGAAAGCCGATCCGCCGCTGCTCCAGCGGGGCCAGCGCGCCCTCGCGCACCGCGGCCAGGTACGCCGTCTCGTGCACCAGCGCCAGCTCGTCCCAGGTGGCGGCGGGCGGTTCCGCCAGCTCGTCGGGGCGCAGGACGCCCTCCGCCAGGCAGCGCTCGCGGACGCGGGCGTATTTTATCATCGGGAAACGGTGTCCCACCGGCAGCGGCAGGACGAAGCGGTCCGTGTAGAAGGCGCGCATTCAGCCCGCCGCGCTCACGGAATTCCCGCGACCTTGTGCGTCTGCACGGAGAGCCGCCAGGGCGGGCCCAGCTCCATCACCGCGGCGATGGCCTCGGCGTAGTTGGGGCCGCCGGCGGCGGGGACGTCCACCGGCTGCAGGAAGTACTGTCCGAAGCGCGTTCCCTCCGCGATCCGCCGCACCGCCGCCACGTCCGGCGTGATCCCCGGCGCCGACGCGCCGGTGAAGAGGAGCTTGAGCTCGTCCCCTTCCTTCTGCGCGAACCCGGTCTGCTTGGGAGAGATGGTCAGCCAGTCCACCAGCGAGCGGTCCACCGGGCGGGCGCCGTTGGACTCCATCGTCAGCCGGTAGCCGCGCGCCCGCAGGGCGTCCGCAAGGGGGCGGTCCAGCTGCAAGCTGGGCTCGCCGCCGGTGGCCACCAGCAGCAGCCCCGGCTTCTCCCCGCCAAACCCCTGCTCCGCGGTGCGGCGGACGAGGTCCAGCGTGCCCTCCAGGTCCAGCGTGTACGCGGCCTTCACCCAGTCCGTGTCGCACCACGGGCACACGTCGTAGCCCAGGTTGCACCCCGCGAAGCGCAGGAACACCGCGGGCGTTCCCGCCTGCGCGCCTTCGCCCTGGAGGGTCGCGAACA
>DASTNU010000886.1:0-3915 GCA_035720605.1 Longimicrobium sp.
ATGTTCCCCCTCCTCCCCTCCGTCGGCGTGGAGGCGAGCTTCTGACGCGAACGCACAGGCCTCGCACCATCAGGGAGCGACGGGGGCAATGGCCTGCAGCACGCGGCGCGGAACGAAGTTCCACCGCGCGTACAGGCGGATGGACCAGTGGATGACGGCGAGCGTGTGGTGGGCGATGTTCTGGTAGGCCTGCAGAAAGTCCAGGTATACACCTGCCGACCAGGGCAGGCAGGGCACGGGAAAGTCGTGTGGTCCCTGTCTGCCCTCGTCACTCTCCCGTCCGTCGATTGGGTACAGGATCAGCCGCAGCCGGTGCATCTGGTAGTAATGGGGGATGGTCTCGAAGAAGCGCTGGCAGTCGGCGCGGCAGGTGAGCAGGTAGCTCACCAGGTCGGTCTGCCACTCCCGCTGCGGCTGCAGGTGCGTCGCCACCATCAGGCCGCGCATCAGCCGGTTGAGTTCGGATGACAGGTGGCCGATCTCGTTCTTTCCGGCCGGTGTGAACGAGGCGAAGGGCAGGTTGGCCACGTGGTAGTACAGGTCTCCGAACGCGCGGTTGATGGAGACCAGGTGCGCGTGGATGGCGCCGAAGATCGCCTGGGTCTCTCCCAGGAAGTCTTCGTACGGATAATCCAGCGCCTTTCCCGTCTGTGCGATGCGGCCGAACCGGCCTTGCATCCGGCAAGGATGCGTCGCGGGGGTCCGGCGCGCGTCGGCTTCGTGCTCCGGGGTGCCGCGCTCGCGGCTGCAGCGAAGGGCCCACTCCACCCGCTGCAGGTAGAACTCCATCCCCAGGTGCTCCAGATCGGAGTTGATGAAGCGGCGCAGCAGCCTCACCTCTTCCTCCGACAGCCGGATCACGTCCTCGGTCGTTCCCGGCAGCGGGGGCGTGCCAGGGTGCCCGCTGCTGCCCACCAGGTGCCGGATGGTGCGGTACACTGTCTGGTAGTAGTGCGCCATGGCGCGCAGGCAGTCCAGCTTTTCGATCCCGCCGAAGATCAGGTCGTCCAGCCTGTTCTGGTCGTCGGCGGGCGAGGGCGCAGCAGCCCTGGGGCTACTCGGGCTTGGCATCATCCCTTTCACGTCGATTGCGGGTGTTGAGGCGTCTGATCGCGCTGTTGGGATCGAGCACCCGGCTGTACTCCCGGTCGTATTCCTTTCTCAGGCGTACCCATCTTCCCAATTGACCGGAGAACACGGCCGCACTGAACGCCTCGTCCAGTTCAGCGTACCGCTCCTCCGCGTACAGGGCCCTCAGCCGCTCAACGAACGCGACGCCGTCGGGCTCCAGCTCCGCCCGGTACACACGCTGGACGGGCACCATCCCTACGGACCGGATCTCCATCTGGTACCTGGACCACAGCACGATCTCCAGTGCGCGGTCGCGGAGCATCTTGAGCATGTGTCCCACGGTAGTCGGCTCGCCCGGTCGTTGATAGCGGCTGGCCAGCTCCCACCGCTCCTCACCCAGGCTCCGAAGCGGCAGCCGCACGCGTCCTACCGGTAGTTGTACGAGGGGGTTGTGCGCGAACTCGCGGGGATAGAAGAAAGTGTGGTCCAGCTCCACATCCGCGAGGCCGGCCAGTTTGGTCGCGGGCCGGCCGCGGCCGCGGCTGCCGATCACACCGGTGAGGGCCTCGACCAGGCGAAGCAGCTTGCCGTAGTCGGCAATGCGGTACTTGGACGAGTTGTAGACATTGAAGGCGACGCGAAACCGGGCCACGCTTTCCCCGATTCCCTTCGGGAACGGCCGCCCATACAGGTCCTCGCCGGTCACCAGCGGCTGCCAGAACAGCATGTGGAACACGTACCGCGCAAACGTGGGAGGCGGACTCCAGAAGCGCAGTGGCGAGTACTGGTTGAGCTCGTACGGGGCAATGGTGCCCCCCTCGGCGCCGGTGCGGTCGTGGATGAGCAGGAGGTTCTTGGTGCCCTCCTCGACTCTCTCGTTGCGGCCCAGGTCTGAATCGAACAGCGCGATGGAACTCTGGAACCGCTCCGAGATCATCCAGTACATGCGCTGGTTTTCGCGGATGCGCGCCAGTACCGAAGGCTCGGATCCGTCGCCCGCCGCCCATGCGTCCGCCTGTTCGCGCTGTTCGTCGATCAGCCGCACCTGCGCGGGGGTAAGCTGATAGACCGCCGTGTAGTCGGGGTCATAGCGCAGCTGGTCCACCTGCACCAGCCGGCAGATCGGCCGGTCGTACAGGTCCGCTTCGGCCAGCATCTCGTCCTCCAGCCGGTGCCGCAGCCGGCGGAACAATCCTTCGTCCAGCGCCGTGCCGGAGTCGAGCCACCGGCCGATGGCGCGCCGGTCGCGCCTTGACGTGAGCCCCAGCCATGCGCACAGGCTGTCGCGCGCGGCGCCTGGGCGCTCGGGAGCATAGGCTCCGTTCGTGTCGAAGCGGAACAAGCCGTCCTGGGTAGACGCCGCCTTGGTCCCCAGGGACTGGTAGTACGAGCCCCAGTGAGCCGGCACGGGGGCGAACGGGTCGGAGGCGTCCGCCCGCCTCCGCAATTCCGCCGGCACCAGCTCCGCCACGGCCGTGAGCGGCAGCGTCTCTTCCAGGAGCAGCTTTTGAGTGGGAGACCGGCGAGGAGAGTAGACGGAGAAGGACATGAACCGGCCCGGACAATGGGACGAGGCGGAAGCCTGCCTGCACGCATTCTGGCGTGATTGGAATGCATAGGCACTCCCCTCGCGCTGCACAAGGCTCTTTGCGTCCGCCCGTAGACAGCGGAGCACCGCCGGGTGATCATTGGAGTGATTCCAGCGCCGCCCTTCCCTCGGGGCGGTGGGAACGCGAAGCCGCATTGAGTGGATGAAGATCGCGAAGATTCTGATGCCGGCCGGCCTGACGCTCCTCGCCGGGTGCACCATCGCGGACGTGAGCATCCCCGCCAGCGAGGACCGGATGGTGGTGGAGGCGGTGCTGCGGACGGACGCGCGGATGCAGTTCATCCTGCTGCACCGCTCCGTGCAGGGCGGCGCGTCCGCGGGCGAGGCCGGCGCGGAGGTCATCGTCACGCGCGGCGACGGGCTGCAGATCACCTTCCGCGAGCGCACCGACATCGCCTGCTACTCCATCGACCCGGAGTACGTCGGCTCGGAGGAGGGGATCGAGATCCAGGGCTCGTGCTACGGCTCGCCGAACACCGCGGGGCGCTGGGTGGTGCCGGGACAGACGTACGAGCTCTCCGTGCGCACCGCGCGCGGCGAGGTGGCGCGCGGCCGCACCACCGTGCCGGGCGACTTCACCCTGCGCGGCGTGCCGGTCTCGCGGTTCAACGACCACCCGCCGGCGGAGTGCGCGCTGCCGCCGCGCACGCTGCTGCCCCTCGCCTGGACGCCGGCCGCGGGCGCGTGGGGGTACATCGCGCCGATGCAGATTCGCGGCGACGCGCTGCCGGACAGCTTTGGCGTCCAGCAGCCGGTGGAGCTGATCGGGATCTCCGTCTCTTCGAGCGACACCTCGCTGGTCCTGCCGTCGGAGTTCGGCGTGTTCGAGCGCTTCGACTACGACCAGGACTTCCTGCGGCTGCTGCAGGGCGGCTTTCCGGAGGGCGTGAGCGTGCGCGTGGTGGTGGCCGCGGCCGACCGCAACTACATCAACGGCGTCCGCGGCGGCTCGTTCAACCCGTCGGGGCTGGTGCGCATCTCCAGCATCGTGGGTGACGGCGTGGGCGTATTCGGCTCGCTGGTGCCGCTGAGCACGGCCATGGTCGTGGGCCCCACGACCGCCGACCGGCCGCTGTGCGGGAGCTGATCGCGAAAAGATTTCGCCTCACACGGAGTCAACGGAGTCAGCGGAGTCCATGAAAGTCTACTCCGTTACCTCCGTTGACTCCGTGTGAGGCCCAATCTTTTTGAACGACTACGTCAGCTGCTGAACGCGTAGACGATGAGCACGGTGG
>DASTNU010000887.1:0-4783 GCA_035720605.1 Longimicrobium sp.
GGCTGGTGCCCCCCGGCGCGCTGCTGAACGTCTCCGGCGCGGGGGCGGGCGGCGGCGCGGCCGCGCTGGGGCTCACCGGCATCACCTCCCTGGGCGCCTCCGTCTCCGCGACCGGGAGCGGGGCGGCCGCGGGCGGGGGAATCACCGTCGCCGGGTCGGGGTCCGGCTCGTCCGGGCTCGCCGCCTCGGCCTCGCTCCGCTTTACCGGGCCCTCGGGCCCCACGCGCTGACCGGCCATGACCGTGGTGATCAACGAGCTGGAGGTGGTGGTGGCGGACGAGCCCCCCGCCCCCGCGGGAGGGGCCCCGGCGGCCGAGCCCCCGGCGCTCACCCCGCTGGAGGTGGCCGAGCTGCTGGAACGGCGCGCCCGCCAGGCGCTGCGCCTGTTCGCGCACTGAGGGAGCCATGCCCGACACCGGCGCCGCCCCCGCCCTGTACCCGTCGCGCCCCCGCGTCTCCGTGGAGGGGACGCTGGAGGCCGCGCTGGGGGAGAACCTGCGGGGGCTGCTGGTGGAGGAAACCACCGACGGGCTGTACCGCGCCGAGATGACCTTCGTGAACTGGGGAAACCGGAACGGGACCGCGGGCTTCCTCTACTTCGACCGCGCCCTGCTGGACTTCGGCAAGAAGGTGAAGGTGGAGATGGGGGCGGGCCAGGGCGCCGGCAGCATCTTCGAGGGGCGCGTGACGGGGCTGGAGGGGCGCTTCACGGGCGCGCGCCCGCCGGAGGTGCTGGTGATGGCCGAGGACCGGCTGCAGGACCTGAGGATGACGCGCCGCACCCGCACCTTCGAGCAGATGAGCGACGCCGACGTGATCCGCCAGGTGGCGCAGGCGCACGGGCTGCGCGCCGACGTGGACGTGAGCGGCCCCACCCACCGCGTGGTCGCGCAGGTGAACCAGAGCGACCTGGCGCTGGCGCGCGACCGCGCCCGCGCCGCCGGGGCGGAGCTGTGGATCCAGGACGACACCCTCAAGGCCCGCCCCCGCCCCTCGCGCGGCGCCGGCTCGCTGGCCCTCACCTACGGCCAGGGGCTGCACGAGTTCGCCGTCAGCGCCGACCTGGCGCACCAGGCCACCGGCTTCACCGTGGCGGGGTGGGACGTGGCCAGCAAGCAGGGGGTGCACCCCGAGGCCACCGCCTCGGTGGTGCAGAGCGAGCTGAACGGCGGCGACGGGGGGAGCGCCATCCTGCAGCAGGCCTTCGGCGCGCGAAAGCAGCAGGTGGTGCACGACCTCCCGGTGAACGAGGACGAGGCGCGCGCCCTGGCCGAGGCGCACTTCGCCCGCGCGGCGCGGCGCTTCGTGGCGGGGAGCGGCGTGGCCGAGGGCGACGCGCGGCTGCGCGTGGGCGCCGAGCTGGAGCTGCGGCAGGTGGGGCCGCTCTTCGAGGGGAAGTACTTCGTCACCCGCGTGCGCCACACCTTCGACCTGGCCCACGGCTTCCGCACCCTCTTCTCGGTGGAGCGCCCGGCGCTGGGGAGGGCCCCGTGATCGCCGACCCCTTCCTGCTGGAGGTGGCCGAGGCGCGGGTGCCGCGCGGCTGGGGCGGCGTCTTCTACGGCGCCTACCCGGCGCTGGTGACCGACGTCAAGGACCCCGACGGGCAGGGGCGGGTGAAGGTGTCGCTCCCCTGGTCCCCCGACGGCGGGGGCGCGGGCTACGAGGCGTGGGCGCGGCTGGCCACGCTGATGGCGGGGAACAACCGCGGCAGCTGGTTCATCCCCGACGTGGACGACGAGGTGCTGGTGGTGTTCGCCGGGGGCGACCCCCGCCACCCCTGCGTGGTGGGCGCCATGTGGAACGGGCGCGACACCCCCCCGCACAGCATGGACGGCGGGGGGCAGAACAACGTGAAGAAGCTGCGCAGCCGCAACGGCGTGCAGCTGACCATGGACGACACCGGCGGGCAGGAGACGATGGTGCTGGAGACGCCGGGCGGGCAGAAGGTGACGCTCAAGGACGGCCCCGGCTCGGTGGAGGTCGTCGATGCCAACGGGAACTCGGTCAAGATGGAGGCGTCGGGGATCACGGTGACGGCATCGGCCAAGGTCACCGTGAACGCCGGCGCCACCGTGGAGGTGAGCGCCAGCATGGTGAAGGTGAGCGCGGGGATGAGCCAGTTCAGCGGCGTGGTGCAGTGCGACACGCTGATCACCAACTCGGTGGTGAGCGCCAGCTACACCCCCGGCGCGGGGAACATCTGGTGAGCCAGGTGCGCTGGCTCTCGCCGTCGCCCCTGTGGGACGACCTGGTGGCGCAGCCCGCGGGCTTTCGCGCCCCCGCCCTGCTGCGCTTCGGCGGCGACGACTTCATCGACCAGTGGCAGGCGGCGCTGGCGGCGGACCCCGGGCAGATCCGCGGCTTCGTCGCGCGGCCGGAGAGCTGGCGCGAGCCCGCCGTGGGCCTGGCCACCCCGCCGTCGCCCAAGTACCCGCTGCGCCTGTACCAGCCGGTGCACGGCCGCTACTACCTGGTCTCGGCTTCCCTGGCCTGCCGCGTCCCCGGGCTTCCCGAGCACACGGTGGACGTCGCGGGGGGCGACGTGGTCGCCTTCGTCCTGCGCCGCATCACCGTCAACGCCAGCGGGGCGGAGACGGGCGAGTGGGCGTGGGTGAAGCGCGTGGACGGGAGCGAGGGATGGTCCCGCGCCGCCGGCCCGGCGCTGGTGGCGGACGAGGAGCAGCTTCCCCTCTTCGCCACGACGTACACGGGAAAGGGTGGCGGGACGAAGGGAACGATGCGGCGCCGCGTCTTCGCCGGGCTGGTCCCCGCGTCGCGCCGCGAGGCGTACGTCAACGGGCGCGAGGTGGCCGCGCAGGCGCCCGTCCCCGCCCCCGCCCCCGGCCCGCTGGACGACCCGCGCATCATCGACTTCCAGTTCGCCGTGCTGGACCCCTGGGTGGAGATGAAGGCGTGGTACGACGGCGAGCGGTACGACGAGACCCGCCGCGCCTCCGCCCTGGCCAGCGTGGAAGCCACCAGCGCGCTGGTCCTGCTGGACTTCCACGACTTCCTGCGCGACCGGGTGACCCCCGTCTGGAACGTGATGCAGGGGACCGCCTCCCGCACGTCGCTCGGGACGGGCGCGCACGGCGCGCTGTACGACGCGCTGGCCGCCGCCCACGCGACGGACCGGAGCAACGCCCGGAGCGCCACGCTGGTGGCCGCCATGAACCACGCGGCCGCCTTCCGCGGCAGGATCGAGTCGATGACCTTCGCCCAGGACTCGAACTTCGTCCCGCGCGTGCTGATCGGCGATCCGCGCCGCTACAAGAACCCGCCGCCGCAGACGCCCGTCCCCTTCGACAACACCGCGGCGACGGCGGAGGAAGGGGAGCAGGCGACTCTCCTGGCGCGCCTTTCCTCGCCGCTGGAGCTGAACGAGCCGCCGGTGGCCGTCGGCGTGCGCCGGCTGAAGAAGCTGGTGATGGACGCGCTGGCGGCCGTCGGCCCGGCCCCCGCCGCGCTCCCCGAGCAGCTTCCCACGCGCGCCCCGGCCGCGGCGGGGGACGACTGGTTCGTGGTCCGCTGCGTCTACCTGCGCCCGCGCTGCGGCAGGAAGTCGCCGCCCGTGGTCAGCGAGCGGTCGGAGCGCTTCCGGCTGGTGTCGTTCTTCGAGCCGGACGCCCCCGCGCGGCACCTGCGGGTGGCGCTGCCGGTGGACACCAGCCCCGCGACGCTGCGCCGGTACAACCGCAACGTGGCCTTTGCGCTGAGCGACCAGTTGCGCAAGCAGATGAGCCGCGCCGCCAGCCTGAAGGACCTGATGGACGGCAAGGCGGGCGAGGAGGGGGGCGGGCTGGACTTCGCGGTGATCTGCTCGTTCAGCATCCCCATCATCACCATCTGCGCGCTCATCCTGCTGATGATCATCGTCAGCCTGCTGAACATCATCTTCTGGTGGCTGCCGCTGTTCCGCATCTGCTTCCCCATCCCGAAGCTGAAGGGTTGAGCATGGCCCGCGACACCGTGTTCGGATCGGGGATCTCGTTCCCCGTGCGCCTGGGGCCCGACGGCCGCGTCGCCGTCAGCGCCGGCCCCGACAACATCCGCGAGATGATCCGGGTGATCCTGCTCACCGAGCCGGGCGAGCGGCTGCGCCTGCCCCAGTTCGGGGGCGGCGCCGGGCGCTTCCTCTTCGAGCCCAACACCGTGGCCACCCGCCGCCTGGTGCAGGAGCGGATCGAGGAGGCGCTGCGCCGCTGGGAGCCGCGCATCGGCCTGCAGTCGGTGAGCGTGGAAGAGGACCCCGACGACCCGCAGGCGGCCCTGGCCACCATCCGCTACCAGCTGGTGGCCAACCAGGCCCAGGAGCAGGTGTCGGTGCGCGTGCAGCTTTCCAGCTGAAGGCACGGAGCCCATGCCGCTGACCGCCCCCAAGATCGACGACCGCGACTATCCGCGGCTGCTGTCGGAGACGCTGGCCCGCATTCCGGTGCACACCCCGGAATGGACCAACTTCAACGACGCGGACCCGGGGGTCACCCTGCTGCAGCTGTTCGCCTTCATGACGGACAGCCTGCTCTACCGCGCCAACCTGATCCCCGAGCGCAACCGGCTCAAGTTCCTGGAGCTGCTGGGGATCCCCCTGCGCCCCGCGGCCGCGGCGACGGGGGTGGTGGCCATCGCCAACGAGCGGGGGCCGCTGGAGACGGTGACGCTGCCGCGCGAGCTGCAGCTCTTCGCCGGCCCCGTGGGCTTCGTCACCCGCAACGCGCTGGACGTGCTCCCGGTGGAGGGCCGCGTCTTCTACCGCGCCCCCCTGCAGCCGGGGAGCGAG
>DASTNU010000888.1:0-2242 GCA_035720605.1 Longimicrobium sp.
GCCCCGGAAGCGGTCGCGCGCGCCGCCCTCGCCCTTCGCCCACCGACGCACTCACGCACTCGCGCACTCACGTACTCCCCCGCCGGAGGCCGGTCGTGAGCGCGAACCCCGCGCCGCCCGCGGGCGTCCTGCCGCTCGACAAGCCCGTCGGCCCCACCTCGCACGACGCGGTGGCGGCGGTGCGGCGCGCGCTGAAGACGCGGCAGGTGGGGCACACGGGAACGCTGGACCCGTTCGCCTCGGGCCTGCTGCTGGTGTGCGTGGGCGCCGCCACGCGGCTGGCGGAGTACTTCGCGCCCCTCCCCAAGACCTACGTCGCGATGATGCGGCTCGGTGAGGCGACGGACACCGACGACCACACCGGCGAGGTGATCGCATCGTCCGACGCGTGGCGTTCGCTGACGCTCGGGGAGGTGGAGGCGGCGCTCGCGGGCCAGGTCGGCACGATCCAGCAGGTGCCGCCGGCGTACTCGGCCAAGAAGGTGGAGGGGAAGCGGATGTACGCCGTCGCGCGGCAGGGCGGGGAAGTGGAGCGCAAGCCGGTGGAGGTGACGGTCCACGGAATCCGCATCGTCTCCATCGACCTGCCGGACGTCGTCTTCGAGGTGGAGTGCGGGAGCGGGACGTACATCCGCGCCATCGCCCGCGACGCGGGGGAGGCGCTGGGCGTGGGCGGACACCTGCGCGAGCTGCGGCGCACCCGCATCGGCCCGCACGACGTCGCCCGCGCGGTGCCGATGGACCGGCTGGGCGAGGAGGACCAGGTCGCGGGGGCGATGCTGACGCCGGCCCAGGCGGTGTCGCACCTGCCGCGCGTGGTCGTCGACGAGCAGGGGGAGGCGGAGCTGCGCCACGGGCGCGCGGTCGCGGGGGACGTCGCCGCGGCCGGGGGGCCGGTGGCGCTCGTCGCGGTCGGCGGCGCGCTGCTGGCGATCGGCGAGGCGGCGGAGGGGCGGGTGCAGCCGCGCAAGGTCTTCGCGGGAGCGGCCTGATGCGTGTGGACCACGACGCCCCGTTCGCCATCGACCCGGCGCTCCCGAACGCGCTGCCGCGCGACGGCCGTCCGGCGATCGTCACCGTGGGCACCTTCGACGGGGTGCACCTGGGGCACTGGGAGGTGCTGCAGGAGATCTGCCGCCGCGCCCGCGCCACCGGCGGCCGCAGCATCCTGGTCACCTTTCACCCCCACCCGCTGCGCGTCGTCCGCCCGGAGGCCGCGCCGCCGCTCCTCACCACCCTCTCGGAGAAGCGCGAGGTGCTGGCGGAGTCGGGGCTGGAGTACGTGGTCTTCATCCCCTTCACCAAGACGCTGCAGCACTACCCGGCGCGCCGCTTCGTGGACGAGATCCTGCTGGGCCGCATCGGGATGAACGAGCTGGTGATCGGCTACGACCACGGGTTTGGCAGGGACCGCGAGGGGAGCGTGGACACGCTGCGCGAGATCGGGCGCGAGGTGGGGTTCGCGGTGGACGTGGTGGAGGCGTACCACGCGGAGGGCGGTCCGGTCTCTTCCAGCCGCATCCGCCAGCTGCTGGCGGAAGGAAGCGTGGCGGAGGCGGGGCGGCTGCTGGGGCGGCCGTACCGGCTGGAGGGCGTGGTGGTGCGCGGGGAGCAGAAGGGGCGCGAGCTGGGATTCCCCACGGCCAACATCGAGGCGAACGACGCGGAGAAGATGCTGCCGCTGGAGGGGATCTACGCGGCGTACGGCTGGGTGCGCGGCGAGCGCATCCCCGGGCTGCTGCACCTGGGCCCGCGTCCGACCTTCCCGGGCTTCGCGCCGACGGTGGAGTTGCACCTGCTGGACTGGAGCGGCGACATCTACGGCGACCACCTGCGCGTGGACGTGATCGACCGCATCCGCGACATCCACCCCTTCACCACCGTCGAGGCGCTGATCGACGCCATCCGCGGCGACGAGCGCGACGGGCGGCGGATGCTGGGGCTGGGCTAGCCGCGACGGCGCACGTCCGCGGGTCCGGCGTGATCCGCCCAGGAGCGAATGAAGAATTCGCCGCTGGAAAGGCGCGAAATCCGCCTGCGCGGATTGCACGGGCGGGATTCCCGCGCGCGACGGGCCACCAGGTTCGGACGGTAGATTCCTCGGTCGGCGCCAGGGAATCAGGCAGGGGGAGGGCTCCGCGCGGCGCCTCCCTCGGAATGACACTCGGTGCATGGAGCCTGGTTCCGCGCGCGGTGATGGCGGACCGGAGTCCGCGCAGGCAGACTTCGTGACGTTGCAGCC
>DASTNU010000889.1:0-9066 GCA_035720605.1 Longimicrobium sp.
CGTCGGATCCCGGGCTGAATGGGTTAGGGCCCAAGACCACCGCAGAACACGGAGGCGAAGATTGGCGGTCGGTACCTGCAGACGATCTACGCGCCTTCCTCACCACCGAGACGGAAAATCTGGGCTCTCTGCGCGCCGTCAGGCGCGGCACCGGTGTCTCGATCAAGGCATTGACGAATTTTCTGGCCGGCACTGCGGCGACGCAGGACCGCGTGATGCGGCCGCTTGCCCTTTACTACCTCGGCAAGGGCGGAATCCCGTCCGATCCCTATCCGAAACCGAGCGGCAAGCCGCTCTCGCGCCGCGTAGACGTGGAGACGCTGAGGACGTACTTCGCTGAGGAATGTGCGCGTCTGGGGAAGCGACGTGTCTCGCGAACGTCCGGCGTCTCTGGCCGGACGCTGTACCGATTTATCGACGAGGGCGCCGTCCCCCGCCGACGGGTCCGTCGGGCGCTCACGACTTACTATCGCAGCAAAGACGGGCAGCTGTCGGAGCGGCCTGTAGCCCACGTAAAGCCGGGCTGCGAGGATCCAGATGCGCCGTGGCGCCGGATACCCGTGGAGACCCAAAGGGATTACTTCGCGGAGGAATCGAAGCGCGTGCGGTCGGCAGCCGCCGTAGCAGCCGCGGCCGGGGTAGGGACCACGACGCTCAAACGCTTTCTTGCAGGAAAGCAAGCCACGCAGGAGCACATTCTACGCGCGCTGGGCACCTATTACCTCAGCAGGGAAGGCCAACTCTCGGATCCCGCGGGCTCTAACGTCCGCCGGCCGCCACGGCCGCGGGCGCGCCGGGTCCGGTCGCCGGAAACGTATCCGTTTAGCTTTCCAGCCACGGAAATCCGCGAATACATTTTTGCCCGGGCGGAGGAAAGCTCCTTGCGCGTGATGTACGCGGAGATCCACGCCGAAGTGGGGCTCGCAGATGAAACGGTAGGCGGGTTTCTGCACGAAACGAGAGCGCCGACAAACGCCAGCGCCAGGAAGCTCGCGACCTGGTACGCCAGCGCCGTCGTTCGATCGCCAGCCTCCAAGAGCGGAGAGCACCGGTGCGTGCCCTTAGACGAATTGCACAAGTTCTACACCGAAGCCGTCGCACGCGCGCCGGCGGAATGGATAGCCGAGGTGGCGGCCGTGAGCCTGACTGCGCTCAACAGATTTCTTGCCAAACAGGGCCGCCTGCAGCTGCGGACGCAGCGGAACCTTGGACTCTACTACATCGCGCGAGGGGGCATACCGAGTGATCCTCCACCGAACCTCCGGCAGAGGGGCCATGACGACGCCGGCTCCGCACATGCCGGCGACGGGCGCGTAGAAAGCGGGCCCGCACCCGACGAACTGCGCATACAGGCCATCCGCGCCTACGCACGACTTCGAGCTGGCGCCAAGACCGCCGCAGTGATCGCGAAGGACGCGGACCTGAATTTCAGCACGTTCTACAACTTCCTGCGAGGGAACAACCCGATCCCGCGCATCCGCGAGAAGCTGGAGAGTTGGTATCAGCGGGACTCAGCTACGACCGCTGGCGCTGAAACACTGCGAAGCCAACTGAGCGGCGGAGGGAACGCGACCTCGGCGGAACCCGTGGTGCCGGACGAGTTACTACGCACGTTCTTCGCAGCAGCCGTGAGCCGGGGCACTGCCGCACCTGCGTCGGTCGCGACGAATGCCGGCGTCAGCACGACCTCGCTTGAGCGATTTCTGGCTGGGGAAGGCTCCGATAAGGAAACCACCGACCAGCTGCGGAAGGTCTACGGAGGCCACGTCTTGGGCAAAGCTGCCGCTCTTGATGCAATGCTGGAGGATCTGGATGGGTACGTGCGGACGCGGGCGCGCCGCCGGGTGTTGAGCGCAATCGGGCGGGGCTACAAAGAGGCCGGGGCACCGACGCCTGGCTGGCTGGAGTTCCTGGTCGCTCAACCTCTCTGAAGAAGCCCGAGGGCCGCCTACCTGCCTGAAAGATACAGACCCAACGTAGACGCCGGTGCGCGCCGCTCCTGCGGGGCCGCCGGCGTTTTTTTATGTACGCAGCCTCGCCGTCGATCGGCCGGGGAGACACGGGCCCAGACGAGCTCCGTGCGATGGTATTTCGTGGATCGATGCGTTCAACGACGCGTCCACGCCGTAACTACGGTAGACTAGGGGATTAATAGAAACCAGCAGGAGGGTCCCCGAACAGCGATTGCGAAACCGACCGAGCCGCCTCGCAATTGCGAAGTCAGAGACTACGCCTACGACGTCCACTCCGGCTCTTCCACCACCCGAGGCGTGCTGCGCGAGTTCGTTCTCCCGTCGCCCAGTTGCCCCCTAGAATTACTTCCCCAGCAGAGCAGGTCGCGGCTGAAGATGACCGCGCAGGCGTGGGCGCCCCCCGCGTCGACCGCGAACGCGTCGTCCAGCACGCGGACCGGGCGCGGCGAGCAGGCGATTCCGCCGCACGCGACGGCGTCGGACGCGTTGCGCCCCAACTGGCCCCGGTCGGCCCGGCCCCAGCAGTAGACAGTGTCGGTGACGCTGATCCCGCAGGTGAAGCCGTCGCCCGCGCTCAGCGAACGGAACGCCACCCCGCCGCTCACCGCCACCGGAGAGCGCACGCAGGGGCCGTCCGTGCAGGTGCCCGCGGTGGCGTCCGAGCCCAGCTGTCCGTACCGGTTGTCGCCCCAGCAGTAGGCGCCGCCCGCGGGTGTGATCGCGCAGCTGTGCGTGGCGCCCGCGGTCACCTGCGCGAATAGCCAGGGCGAGGGCACGGGGGCGGGCGGGCCGGCCGCCCCCGCCCCGTCGCCGCGCCCCAGCTGACCGTGGGCGTCGCTCCCCCAGCACACGGCGTGGTCAGTGTCGGAGATGCCGCAGGTGTGCTCACCGCCCGCGTCGAGGGTCCGCAGCGAGACCCCCGCGCTTACGGGCGTGGGGTGGCAGGGAGGGCCCCCGGCGGGGCAGCCGGGGACGTCGGCGCCGCCCAGCTGGAGCGCGGCGTGGTCTCCCCAGCAGTACACGGCCTTGGCGGCGGCGGCCGACGCGGCCAGCGCGCAGGCGTGCCTTTCCCCGGCTTCGGGCCCCAGCAGGCGCCCGACGGGGAGCTCCGCGGTCTCCACCGCCACCGCCGATCCCGCGTACGCAAAGCCGCCGTTCCCCAGCTGGCCGCGGTCGTTGACACCCCAGCAGGAGACCCGTGTGGCCTGGCCGAAGGCGCGGCCGTAGCCGCACGCGTGGGCGCCCCCGGCGGTGATGGAAAGCCCCGATCCCCCTTCGAATCCCGGCACCGTACGCGGCACTAGGCTGGCCGCGGGAGGGCCGGAGCCCCCCGCCGCGCTCATCGCGATCCCGCCCCAGCAGAAGAACCGGCTGGAGCCCACCGCGCAGGTGTGCTCCGCGCCAGTCGCCACCGCCATCCAGGCCACCCTCAGGTCCAAGTCGACGGACGTGGAGGCGGAGTCGAGCACCGCGTTGGGGATGGTGTAGGCCGTGATCGTCACCAGCCCCGGCGACCGGGCCAAGAAGCGGGCGCGCCCCAGGCTATCGTCGGCGACGGGGATCAGCCGGCCCTCGGGAACGGTCGTCCACCCGATAGAGGGACGCACGGTGGAGCTGATTCGCGTGCTGTCGTCCAGCCGCAGCGACGCGAAGATGGAAACCGTGTCACCTACGCGCACGTTGTCCCCGACTACCGTGAGCACCACCGTAGGGACCAGCATGTCCCCGCCGGTAGGAGAGCGCGGGTCGCAGCCGGCTGCGGCGCCGGCGCCCAGCGCGAACCACGCCAGCGCCCCCGCCGTGCGCGCAGATTTCCGGACGTTCATAGCGCGAATCGCAGGTAGGGGCCGATCTCAATGCGGGGCGCGGAAAAGCGCGCCTCCACCCACGGGTGGTGCGTGACCGATGCGCCGATACCCACAAACAGGTGCGGTCGTAGCGCGGCCTGGTAGTCCAGCCCCAGCTGAAAGCCCGGGCTGCTGGTGGCGTGGGACTCGTACAGCGGGTAGTCACCCACCACCACCGCACTGTCGCCTTCCATGCGATAGGCGATGTAGGTGCCCACCAACTCGCGGTAGCGGAAGGTGGACCAGACCCCCCGCGCCCGGAGCGCCAGCCGCGACCGGGCGGCCCGGGCGGGGGTACGGTAGTCCCGGCTGCCGAACGAGAGCCCTGCCCCCCACGACGAGATCTGCACCTCCGGTGTGGCCGTGTGCTGGTACCCGCCCGCGATCCCCACCCCGCGGCCCACCCATAAGGTCCCCTCCAGCCGCGCTCCCACCCCCGTGCTGTAGCGGACGCCGCCGTCCGCCATGGTTTCGCGGGCGACGTCGACCAGGGGGACGACCCCGGCCTCGAATCGGTACCCCAGCAGCGGAATGCGAGGGCGCCGCAGCCGGGTGCCTCCCTCCAGTGCGCCGGGGTAGCTCGCCAGCACCACGTCGATCGGAAGGGCCAGGAGCATGTCGGCGTACGCCTTGGTCGTCATCCCCACCAGCTCGCCCGCGCGTGTAAAGAGGCCTCCTCCCGACAGGCCCGTACCGAACCCGCGGAACTGCGTGACGATCTGGTCGGGGGTCCTACTGCGGAACGCGGCCTCCACGGCGGGCCTGTCCCAGCACGTCTCCTTCTCCAGGCAGCCCACGGGGAGCAGCCGCGCGTCGCTCCCGAGCGAGCGCGGATTTCCCAGCCGCTCCAGGGGAAGGGGCACCCGCGGCTGCCGCTCTCCCATCCCGGGGACCGCGTAGTAGGCCAGGTCCCGGCCGTCGACCGTGCGGATGAGCCTCGCCACCCGCGGCCGCTCTCCGTCGCGGTTCAGCCACACCTGGGCGCTGTCGGCGGGGGGGCCGTCCAGGCAGTCTATGTCGGGGCAGGTCACGTGCGCCGCCGTGGCCACCACCAGCGTGTCGCCCGCGGCCGCGATGATGATCCCGGAGCCGCGCCCCGGGTCCGTCTCCGGCGCGGCGTCCGACGGATCGGCCGGGAACGCGAGGATGAGGACGACCAAGTTCTCGCTTCCGCCCAGCCCCGAGTCCTGGGCCGCGGCGCGCGAGGCCGGCAGCGCCGCCGCCAGCGTGAGAACGGCCGCCGCCACGAGGCGCCCAAGGATGGCGCTCATTCGCGGTTGCCCAGCCACTGGAGCGCCCTGAGCGCGAGGGGGATGGCCAGCAGCAGCGTGGAGCCCAGCAGGCGCAGCGCGTCGCGGCCGTAGAGCCAAGCCAGCAGGGTGGGCTTGAGGTTCCTCTCGTATCCCTGCGGACCCACCGTAATCCTGCTGGCCCGCGCGGTGAACGCGACGGCGATGGTGTCGCCGCGAAACTCCACGTTGTCGATCCACCCTGTCTCCGTCCGGAACCGCAGCCCTTCGCGCGCAGCGAGCCGCTGCACGCTGCTGGGGAGCGAGGGAAAGTTGATGGTCCCTGCCACGATCCCCGACGCGACGATGCGGCTGTTGGCCCCTCCGCTCCCCCGCTCGTCCAGCCAGTCGAACCCCACCTGCGAAACGGCCATCCGGCTGATGAGGGGATCCGGACGCGCCCTGGCAGGCCGCAGGTGGAACACCGCTTCCTTTCGGGGCAGCTGAAGCGGGAGGATAAACTGCCGCGGCATGACGACGGTGTCGGACGGGTGGTCGCGCGACGCGCCCACCACCTCCAGCACGTGGCGCCCCCGAAGGCGCAGCTGCGCCTCGCGCGCGGGGCACGCGCCGGCGCACGCCAAGCCCAGATTGAAGGTGCCAGGGGGACTGGCCGCGTTCAGCCGGACCACGCTGCCGGCCGGGATCTGCATCGAAAGGAGCTGAAGCTGGCCCTCCAGCACGGTGTCCGAGACCACGATCCCGTCCTGGCGGTCCGCCGCGGCCACGTGGGCCGGCATCCCGGCCGGGTCGGGAACCGCCGCCGCCGACAGGTCCGCGACGGAAAGCCGGGAAAGCGGCAGGGCGTTGGAGATGTCCTGCTCCGGAACCTCGAAGCGCAGCGTGGTGGTGAGCACCTCGCCCTGCACCCAGATGGCCGGAACGCGAACCAGGGACAGGAGCGCCGTGCCTACCAGCAGCACGACCACCGCCGCCGTCGCCGCGCGCCGCAGCAGGGCGGCCCGCGGGCTGCGCTCGCTCGGAGGCGGGGTAACGCTCCCCACCAGCACGGTGGGCCGGGCGTCGGCGGAGGGAACCTCCCGGAGCGCCTCCGGCGGAAGCTCCACCACGATGCGCCACCCGCGCCCGGCCTCCTGCGAGCAGTCGCCGCCGCTCATAGCGCCGCCGTGTACCGCAGGGACAGCGTGAGCGGCAGGGGGTCGCCCGGGCCCTCGAAGGCAACTTGCAGCTCGTACAGCCCGGGCGTGTTTATCTCCGGGAGGGAGATCCGCTTGAACGAGCCCCGGCCGCCCGAGAAGCCGGGCACGGCGCGGTGGGTGTAGAGCCAGCGGGTGGTGCCGTCAGCGTTCTTGCGGCCAAGGCTGGCCGTCGCCGACGTGATCCTCTCCTGCAGAAGCAGCCCCACAGCGTTCGTGCCTCCCTGCGGAGCCGTCGATGCGGCGCCCAGCCGGCACGGCACCAGGACCGGCCGGGGAACCCCCCGCTCGGCGATGGAGCACTCCACGCCGAAGTCGTTCAGGTTCACCCGGGGATCGTCGCCGCGCGCGAGCCGCACCACCGCCATGCTCCACCGGTACTGGCCCGCGCCGGAAGGCTGGCGCGCGTCCATCTGGTAGTACAGCGGGGGCTGGCCCCGGGCGATCACGGCAAGAGTCCCTCCCTGTGGAGCCCGCCAGCGGATCGTGAGCGAGTCGGGAAGGGGATCGGCGATCCGGGCTCGGCCGGGGCCGAAAGAGAAGGACAGCGCCCCGGGCTGGCCCGTGCCCACCCCCTGGGCATAGTACCCCTCGCACCGGTTTCCCCGCTGACGATACCGATGCGGGATGTCCTGTGGTACTTGTCCGGTCAGCACGCAGCCTTGGGCGCTGCCGCCAGCGGCGAGCGCGGGTCTAGCGAGGTGCGCGACGCCGGTCCACGCCCCGGCGATGGGAGCCAGGAGCAGCAGGAGGGATGAGCAACGCATTGAAAGCAGAATTCGGAGGGAAATCAAAATAGCGGGAAGGCCGGACCGGGAGCATCCGGCAAGGAGCATTGAGCCAAGGTGGGCGGCTCAGCTGATTTCGTGTGTCGACAGCGGGCAGGGCGCACGATCGACGCACGAGATGTGCAAATTACTACGTTCCCGCGCAAATACAAGTGTTTCGTCGGCAGTTGCGGATACGACCCCAATTCGGGGAACAATGTCTCAGTGCAAGAAAACTCCCAACAATCATACCAGTGCGACTCACAGGTACAGTAGTTGGTCGCGTGCCCACAACTTATCCCACGCGCGCAGCACACGACAGGCGATGTGCCGCAGCCGCTCGTCCAGACCGGCGCCGGCTACGCGTTCCAGCACGGCCCGCTCCCGGGGCGTGAGCACCTTGGCCAAGCCTCCGAAAGGCAGCGGCGCCAAGCCGATCACCGCCGTTTCGGCTGCCACAAGCGTCGTGCCGACGCCGACACGCTCCCCTCCAGCCAAGTGGCGGTCCAGGTAACTCGGTGAGGGCCGTTCGGGATACCGCATCATCGAAAAAGCCCAGTACCGCGGCCATCGGCGCATGCGCGGACGGCATCCCTGGATCGACGGGGCCGGAGATGAACGGGGCCGGCGTTCGCAGCAGCGAACTCCAGCGGCGCCCAGCGTCCGATGCTCAATACATCGGATTGGGGTAGCCCAGACCGCGCACTTCCGGCATTTCGAGGTAGTTGAGTTTGTTCACGTACAAGGGACGGTGTCCCCGGATCAACAGAAGCTGCTTTTCCGGAGGCATCCCCAGCACTTCGTCCGGCAGCAGAAGTTTCCGCCCCTTCTCCGACATGCCCTCGTTGACGCTCTTGCCTTTCCCGATCCATCCCGCGCTGTCGAGGCTCTTCCCCACGCTGCCGTTGTCGCTGTAGACCGTAGCATCACCCGTGAGTTCGGAGAGCTCCTTCGCCGTCCTGAGATCGCTCGTCCCGAAAAGCTGTTTGACCGAGGCGTTGGCGAACATCGTGCCCCACGCTTTCTCATACACGTCCTCCACCTGCTGCAGGTCCTGGACGATCATCCAGAACCGGACTCCGTACCCGCCGACGAGCGACACCCCACGACGGACGGCGTCGATCCGCCCCATGTTCGCAAACTCGTCCAGCATCATGACGATCGGCCGGTCCGGCGGGGCGGTCGTGCGAGTGATGATGTCATTCAGCGCGACGATGATCAGCCTGCCCCAGGCAGCGCACGCCTCCAGGAACGAGGGTGGAATGACGAGGTAGATCGTCTGTTGAACACCACGAGCTTTGATGCGGGTGAGGTCCGCGTGAGCGAGCGGATTCGGAACCGACGTACGACGGGAGGGGTCCGGAACAAACTCGCCGAGCACGGACGCAATCTGCGGATAATCCAACACGGCGAGCTGCGCGTGAACGCTGGTCATGATGTTCTGCCGAGTGCGCTCGTCAGCCCCCAGGAGAATGTTCGAGACCTGCACGACGTCGGGATTGGCGGACCGCGACATGTGGGTAAGGACGGCCTGAAAATCCTCCGCGGACAGGCAGGTGAGATAGCGCATCGTGAGCAGATCGCGACCGAACGGCGTAGGGACCGGAAACGCATTGTCCTGGCCCAGGCCCGCCGTGTCGAACTGCGTGGCGATGTACAGGATGAAACCGGTGCAGACCTGACGGGCCATGCGGTCCCAGAAGGCATTCTCGCCCTTGGACTCAAGGATCAGGGTCTCGGTAAGGACGCGCGCGCGCACCAGCGCGAGGCCGGCCTCGGGACCAACGGTCGTTATGAGGCGCATGGGGTTGAAGAAAGCTCGCATGTCATGCGGCTTCTGCCCCGGCAGCACGGTTACGCCGAAGGGGTCCAGGACGTACACGGTGTGTCCCAGGCGCTCACGACGGTGTTTCGCGGTGACGAAAAAACTCTCCGCCTTCGGGTCCGTGAAGAACATGGAGCCCGTGTACCCCAACGCATTCGTCAGGACGGTGCCAATGCCCTTGCCGGACCGCGTCGTAGCTACCGTCAGC
>DASTNU010000890.1:0-9077 GCA_035720605.1 Longimicrobium sp.
CTGGGTGATCCCGGCGGAGGGCGCCGACCCCGAGCCGGTGCCGCTGCGCGCCGCGCTGCGGCGGACGCTCCCCGAGCACATGGTGCCGGGGGAGCTGGTGATCGTCCACGCCTGGCCGCTCACGCCCAACGGAAAGATCGACCGCGCCGCGCTCCCGGAGCCGGCCTGGGGCGCCGGGCACGTGCACGACGAGCCGCCCCGCACCCCCACCGAGGAGATGCTGGCCGCCGTCTGGTGCGAGGTGCTGGGCGTGCCGAAGGTGGCCCGGCGCGACGGCTTCTTCGCGCTGGGAGGGCACTCGCTGCTGGCCACGCGCGTGGTGTCGCGCATCCGCGCCGTGCTGGGGGTGGAGGTGCCGCTGCGCGAGCTGTTCGACGCGCCCACGCTGGAGGCGCTGGCCGCGCGGATCGACGGCGAGCGCGCGAGCGCCGCCGGCCTGGCCGACGACCCGATCGTCCCGCAGCCGCGCGACCGGCCGCTGCCGCTCTCCTCGCAGCAGGAGCGGCTCTGGTTCATCCAGCGGATGGCGCCGGAGAGCACCGCCTTCACCATGCCGATGTCGCTGCGGCTGCGCGGCGAGCTGGAGGTGAAGGTGCTGCGCCGCGCGCTCGGCGAGATCGTCCGCCGGCACGAGCCGCTGCGCACGGTGTTCGCGCGCGGCGACGACGGGCCGGTGCAGGTGATCCACCCGGCGGGCGAGGTCGATCTCCCCTTCACCGACCTGTCGCCGCATCCGCGGCCCGGCGACGAGCTGCGGCGGATGATGGACGAGCGGGCGGGCGTGCCGTTCGACCTGGAGCGCGGACCCCTGCTCCGGCTCCATCTCGTCCGCCTGGACGTGGACGAGCACTGCCTGCTGGTGGAGATGCACCACGTGGTGAGCGACGGGTGGAGCATGGAGCGCTTCCACGCCGAGCTGGCCACCCTCTACGCCGCCTTCGCCGCGGGCGAGCCCGGCCCGCTCCCCGAGCTGCCGGTGCAGTACGCCGACTACGCGGCGTGGCAGCGCCGCTGGCTGCGCGGCGAGCGGCTGGCGGCCCAGGTGGCGTTCTGGAGGGAGAAGCTGGCGGGCGCGCCCACCGTCCGCCTGCCGCTGGACCGGCCGCGCCCGGCCACGCCGGTGCTGGAGGGCGACGACCTGGAGTTCACCCTCCCGCGCGAGCTGGCCGACCGGGTGGAGGCGATCGGCCGCGCGCTGGGCGCCACGCCGTACATGACCTTCCTGGCCGCCTTCACCGCGCTGGTGCACCGCTGGACCGGGGAGGCGGACCTGGTGCTGGGCACCGCGGTGTCGGGACGCGGGCGGCCCGAGGTGGAGCCGATGATCGGCTTCTTCGTGAACGTGCTGGCGCTGCGGATGGACGCGGGCGGCGACCCCGGCTTTCGCGAGCTGCTGCGCCGCGTGCGCGAGACCACGCTGGAGGCCTACGCGCACCAGGACGTGCCGTTCGAGAAGGTGCTGGAAGAGATGAAGGTGGAGCGGCATCTCAACATGCACCCGCTCACCCAGGTGAGCTTCACGCTGCAGCACGAGGCGCCGCTCCCCGAGGCGCCGGGGCTGGTGATCGAGCCCGGCGGCGAGGGCGGCGACACGGGGACCGCCAAGGTGGACCTGACGCTGGGGATCGTCCGCGGCGACGGGGGGCTGCGCTGCACCCTGGCCTACGCGTCCGCGCTCTTCGACCGCGAGACCATCCAGCGGGTGGCGGAGCGCTACCGCGCCTTCCTGGAGGCCGCCGCCGAGCGCCCCGACGCGCCCCTCTCCGCGCTGTCGTCGTGGATGGACGCGGCCGAGCGCCACCGCATCGTGCACGAGTGGAGCGGCACCGAGCGGCCGTGGCCGCGCCGCCCGATCCAGCAGCTGGTGGCCGACCAGGCGGCGCGCACGCCGGCGGCCGTGGCGCTGAAGCACGGCGCGGCGGAGACCACCTACGCCCAGCTGGACGCGGGCGCCAACCGCCTGGCCCACCACCTGGCCGCGCTGGGGGTGGGCCCCGAGACGCGCGTGGGGGTGGTGGCCGACCGCTCGGCGGGGATGCTGACGGCGGTGCTGGGGGTGCTGAAGGCGGGCGGCGCCTACGTGCCGCTGGACCCCGCCTACCCGGCCGAGCGGCTGCGCTGGATGCTGGAGGATTCGGGGATCCGCGTGCTGGTCTCCGCCTCCGCGGCGTCCGCCGCCGCGCTGCCGCTGGACGGCGTGCGGCTGGTGGCGCTGGACCGCGACGCGGCCGCGCTCGCCGCGCGCTCCCCGGACGATCCCGGGGTGGAGGTGGGCGACGACCACCTGGCCTACGTGATCTACACCTCGGGGAGCACGGGACTGCCCAAGGGCGTGCTGGTTCCGCACCGCGGCGTGCCGAATCTGGTGACCGCCCAGGTGCGCCGCTTCGGGGTGGATGCGGGCAGCCGCGTGCTGCAGTTCGCCTCGCTCTCGTTCGACGCGTCGGTGAGCGAGGTGTTCTCGGCGCTCAGCGCGGGGGCCACGCTGGTGCTGGCCTCGCGCGAGGAGCTCCTTCCCGGCGAGCCGCTGCTGGAGCTGCTCCGCCGCGAGCGCATCACCAAGGCCACCCTTCCCCCCTCGGTGCTGGCGACGCTGCGGGACGCGGAGCTTCCCGGGCTGCGCACGCTGATCTCCGCCGGCGAGGCGGTGAGCGCGGCGGTGGTGGCGCGCTGGGCGCCGGGCCGCGAGTTCCACAACGCCTACGGACCCACCGAGAACACGGTGGGCGTCTCGTCGCAGCTGTGCCGGCCCGACGCGCGGGTGCCGGCCATCGGCCGCCCCTTCGACAACGTGCGCGCCTACGTCCTGGACGAGGCGATGCAGCCGGTGCCGGCGGGCTTCCCCGGCGAGCTGTACGCGGGCGGCCCCGGCGTGGCGCGCGGCTACCACGGGCGCCCGGGGCTGACGGCGGAGAAGTTCGTCCCCGACCCGTTCGGAGGGGTGGCCGGCGCCCGGCTGTACCGCACCGGCGACCGGGCGCGCTGGCGCCCCGACGGCACCCTGGAGTTCATGGGCCGCGGCGACCAGCAGCTCAAGGTGCGCGGCTACCGGGTGGAGCCGGGCGAGATCGTGGCGCGGCTCTCCGCCCGGCCGGGCGTGCGCGACGCCTTCGTGATGGCGCGCGAGGACGCGGGGGTGGAGCGGCTGGTGGCCTACGTGCTGGCCGCCCGGGGCGCCGCGCCCGATCCCCAGCGGATGCGGCAGGAGCTGCAGGAGCACCTCCCCGAGTACATGGTGCCGGCCGCGGTGGTGGTGGTGGACGAGATTCCGCTCACCCCCAACGGCAAGGTGGACCGCACCCGCCTTCCCGCGCCCGACTTCTCCGCCGCCGCGGCCGAAGAGCAGGTGCCGCCGCGGGGCGAGCTGGAGCGCGTGGTGGCCGACGCGTGGTGCCAGGTGCTGGGGGTGGAGCGGGTGGGGGTGAACGCCAGCTTCTTCGAGATCGGCGGGCACTCGCTGCTGCTGGCGCAGCTGCAGGAGAAGCTGGAAGCCGCGCTGGGGCGCCAGATCCCGCTGGTGGACCTCTTCCGCTACCCCACCGTGCGCTCCTTCGCGGCGCGGCTGGGCGGCGAGGCGGCCGGCGTCCCCGTGGCGGGCGACGGCGCGGTCCCGCCGGCGGCGGCGCAGCCCGAGGGCGCCAGGCGCGGCGAAGAGCGCGGCGCCGCGCGCCGGGTGGTCATCCGACGTCGGTAGGCGCCCATGGGCTATGCGAAGAGGGTCGAGGGCAACGCGCCGCGGCCTGTCATTCCGAGGGCGGCGCCGCTCCACGCTGTCCATTGCGCCGGACCATGGCGCCGACCGGGGAATCCGCTTGCGGATGCGGGTGGCCGGCGGGAACCGGTGTGCTTGCGGCCGAGCGCGCGGGCGCAGCCCGCTAGTCCGCGAAGGCGGACTTCGTGCCGTTGTAGCCGCGGTTTCAACCGCCTGGGGATGGTTTGCGGCCCAGAGAGAGCGGTCTCTCAACAGTCTCTCAGGATGACAGTTGCGCGTGCGGGGTTTGGCAACACCCTCTCAGGAAGACAACGCCGGCGCGAGGTTTGGCAACACTGGCCGGTGCTGCGTGGCGCCTCCTTCGGAACGACGGCAGTGCGCTTCGCCTGCAACGAGGTCGACGAAGAACCTGACCTGAACGGATAGATCGATGAGCGAGCTGGAGAGCGTGGAAAACGAGGGCTGGCTGGGGACCGAAGTCGCGGTGATCGGGATGGCGGGACGCTTTCCCGGCGCCGATTCGCTGGACGAGCTCTGGGAGATGATCGCCGCCGGGCGCGAGGGGATCACCACCTTCGGCGACGACGAGCTGCGCGCCTCGGGGATCCCCGAGGCGTGGCTGGGCGACCCGTCGTTCGTGAGGCGGCTGGGGGTGCTGCGCGAGGTGGAGAGCTTCGACGCCGCGTTCTTCGGCTACTCGCCGCGCGAGGCCGAGGTGCTGGAGCCGGCGCACCGCCTCTTCCTGGAGGTCGCCTGGGAGGCGCTGGAGAACGCCGGGGCCGACCCCACCCGCGGGACGAGCGCGGTGGGCGTCTACGCCGGCGCGGGCGAAGCCAGCTACGCGCACGCCAACCTCCTCTCGCGCCCCGAGCTGGTGCAGGCGCTGGGGTGGTTCGCCATCAACATCGGCGGCAACAAGGACTTCCTGGCCACGCGCACCGCCTACAAGCTGGACCTGCGCGGCCCCGCCGTGGGGGTGCAGACCGCGTGCTCCACCTCGCTGGTCGCCATCCACGTGGCCGTGCAGGCGCTGCTGAGCCGCGAGTGCGACCTGGCCCTGGCGGGCGGCTCGTCCATCAACATCCCCCACCGTACCGGCTACCAGTGGTCGCCGGGCGGGATCATGAGCACCGACGGCAGCTGCCGCGCCTTCGACGCCGCCGCCACCGGCACGGCCGGCGGCAGCGGCGCGGGCGCGGTGGTGCTCAAGCGGCTCGAGGACGCGCTGGCCGACGGCGACACCATCCGCGCGGTGATCCGCGGGAGCGCGGTGAACAACGACGGCGGGCTGAAGGTGGCCTTCACCGCTCCCTCCGCCGAAGGGCAGGCGGCGGTGATCCGCGAGGCGCTGACGGTGGCGGACGTCGACCCGTCCACCGTCCGCTACGTGGAAGGCCACGGCAGCGGCACCGAGATGGGCGACCCCATCGAGATCGCCGCGCTGGCCGAGGCGTTCGAGGGGGTCGAGGGCGCGCGCCGCACCGCCGTCGGCAGCGTGAAGAGCAACATCGGCCACGCGGACGCGGCGGCGGGGGTGGCCGGCTTCATCAAGACCGTCCTCGCGCTGGAGAGCCGGGTGCTGCCGCCCACGGCCCACTTCCGCTCTCCCAACCCGAAGATCGACTTCGCCCGCTCTCCCTTCTACGTGAGCGGCCAGGCGGAGCCGTGGGAGCGCGACGGCGCGCCGCGGCGCGCGGGGGTGAGCTCGTTCGGCATCGGCGGGACCAACGCGCACGTGGTGCTGGAAGAGGCGCCCGAGCCGGCGCCCTCCGTTCCCCGCCGTCCCTGGCACCTCCTTCCGCTCTCCGCCAGGACGGCGACGGCGCTGGACGCGGCCGCGTTGCGTCTCGCCGAGCATCTCCGCGCGCATCCCGGCCTGCCGCTGGCGGACGTCGCCTGGACGCTGCAGGTGGGCCGCCGGGAGATGGCGCACCGGCGCATGCTCGTCGTCCGCGACGGCGAGGAGGTGGCGGCGCTGCTGGAGGGGAAGCAGCCGGACCGCGTGGTCTCCCACGCGCTGGACGACCGGCTGCGCTCGGTGGCCTTCCTCTTTCCCGGCGTGGGCGACCAGTACCCGCAGATGGCGCGCGGGCTGTACGAGGGCGAGCCCGTCTTCCGCACGGAGGTGGACCGCTGCGCCGCGCTGCTGCGGGCGCGCTTCGGCATCGACCTGCTCGGGGCGATCTACCCGGGCGCCGCGGCGGAGGAGGCCGCGCCGGGCGCCGGGATCGACCTGCGCCGCATGCTGGCGCCCGACCAGGCCGACCCCGCCGCCGAGGCGCTGAACCGGACCGAGCTGGCCCAGCCCGCCGTCTTCGTCATCGAATACGCGCTGGCGCGGCTGTGGATGAGCTGGGGGATCCGCCCGTCCGCCGTGATCGGCCACTCGCTGGGCGAGTACGCGGCCGCCGTGGTGTCGGGCGTGTTCACGCTGGAAGACGCGCTGGAGTTGGTGACCGCGCGCGGGCGGATGATCCAGCAGCTCCCCGCCGGGGCCATGCTGGCCGTCCCGCTGGGCGCGGACGCCGTGCAGCCGTTCCTGGTGGACGGCGCCGCCGTGTCCACCCTCAACGCGCCGGGGCTGTGCGTCGTCGGCGGGACGCCGGAGGCGGTGGAGGCGGTCCGCGCCCGGCTGGCGGAGGCCGGCCACACCGCGCGCTTCCTGGCCGCCACGCACGCCTTCCACTCGCCGCAGATGGAGCCGCTGGTCCCCCGCGTCCGCGAGATGGTGGAGCGGATGCGGCTTGCCGCGCCGTCCATCCCCTTCGTGAGCAACGTGACGGGGACGTGGTTCACCGCCGAGCAGGCGACGGACCCCGCCTACTGGGCGCGCCACGTCCGCGAGCCCGTGCAGTTCGAGCGCGGCGTGGCCGAGCTGCTGAAGGACGCCGGCCGCGTGCTGGTGGAGATGGGCCCCGGCCAGACGCTGTCCACCTTCGTGCGCCAGCGGCCGGACTCGGCCGGGGCGACGGTGATCCCCACCATCCGCTACCCGTACGACCGGACGGGCGACGCCGCCTTCGCGCTGGGGGCGCTGGGGCGCGTCTGGCTGGCGGGGGTGACGCCCGACTGGGCCGCCTTCCACGAGGGCGAGACGCTCCGCCGCGTGCCGCTGCCCACCTACCCGTGGGAGCGCCAGCGCTACTGGATCGACGCGCCGGCGGAGGGCGAGCACGCCTCCGCGCCGCGGGCCGGGAAGCGCGCGGACCCGGCGGAGTGGCTCTACCTCCCCGCCTGGAAGCGCACCCCGTCCGTCCGCCCGGCCGCGGACGACGGCGCGCGCTGGCTGGTGTTCGCCGACGAGAGCGTGCGGGGGCACGACCTGGCCGCCGCGCTCCGCTCCGCCGGCCGCGCGGTGACGCTGGTGCACCGCGGCGACCGCTTCGCCGCCGCCGGCGACGAGGCGACGGTCCGCCCGGGCGAGCGCGAGGACTACGCCGCGCTGGTCGGCGCCGTCGCGGACGGATCTCCCGTGCACGCCATCCACCTGGCCACGGGCGAGGACGCGTTCGTCTCCGTCGCCCTCCTGGCCGCCGCGCTCGGCCGCGGCGGGGCGGACGCGCGGCTGCTGGTGGTCACCAGCGGCGTCGCCGGGGTGACCGGGGGCGAGGCGATCGATCCCCCCGCCGCCGCGGTCCTCGGCGCCGTGGCCGTGGCGCAGGAGGAGCATCCCACCCTCACCTGCATCGCCGTGGACTGCGTGGCGGGGGACCGGGAGGCGGCGCGGCTGGTGGTTGCCGAGGCGCTGTCGGAGCGGAAGGACCCGGCCGTTGCGGTCCGCGCCCGGCGGCGCTGGGTGCGCGGCTGGGAGCGGGTGGAGGCGGAGGGAGAGGGGACGGTCGAGCCCGGCTCGGTCTGGCTCTTCGCGGGCGGGGTGGACGGGCGCAGCGAGCTGCTGGCGCGGCACGTGGCGGCTCGCGGCGCGCGGCTGGTGCTGCTGGACGAGCGGATGAGCGACCGGCTGGCGTGGGAGCGCGTGGTGGCCGCGCGCCCGGCCGACGACCCCGTGCGGCGGATGATCGAGACGGCCCGCGAGCTGGAGGCCGCCGGCGCCGAGGTGCTGACGCTGCGCGCCCCCCTCTACAGCGCGCTGCAGGTGGACGACGCCTTCGCCGCCGCGGCCGGCCGCTTCGGGCGGGTGGACGTGGTGGTGGTCTCGCCCGGGCTGGAGGAGCTGGGCGGCTTCGAGGCGCTGGGCGACGCCTCGGCCGCGGAGTGGGGCCGCCGCTTCGGCGTGCTGCGGCAGGAGCTGGAGTCGGTGGCCGGGGCCGCGCGGGCGCACGCCGTGGGCCGCGTGCTGGTGGAATCGTCCCTCACCCCCGTGCTGGGCGGCGTGGGGCGGGCGCGGGTGGCGGCGGCGCAGGCGTACGTGGACGCCTTCGCGCACGCGCGGGCGATAGCCGGGGAGCGCTGGACCGCGCTGGGGTGGGACCGCTGGTACGCCGACGACCAGGCGGACGGCTACGGGATGACCCCCGGCGAGGCCGCCGCCGCGTTCGGCCACGCGCTCGCGCTGGCCGACGAGCCGCAGCTGCTGCTGTCCACGGGCGACGTCGCCGCGCGGATCGGCGAGGGGGCGCGCCCGGCCGCCGCGGGCGCCGCGGCGATGCACGCGCGCCCCGAGCTGGAGACCGAGTACCACGCCCCGTCCACCCAGTCGGAGCGGGTGGTGGCGGAGATGTGGCAGGAGCTGCTGGGGATCGACCGCATCGGCGTGCACGACGACTTCTTCGGCCTGGGCGGCCACTCGCTGCTGGCCACGCAGATCGTCTCCCGCGTGCGCGACAGCTTCGGGCTGGAGCTGCCGCTCAAGAGCGTGTTCGAGGCGCCCACCATCGCCAGCTACGCCGGGCTGATCGAGGCCGCGATCATGGCCGAGATCGAGACGATGAGCGAGGACGAGATCCTGAGCCTGGTGTAGCCCGGCGGGCCAGGGGTCTTGTACGCGATTCTGGAGAATGGTCTCACGCAGAGTCGGCAGAGTGAGCAGAGTTCGTCCTTGCTGATTCCGAAGTTGGAAGCGCGAAGTCAGGTCAGGGGCGCGGTAGAAAAAACTCCGTTGACTCTGCTGACTCTGCGTGAGGCAAATTCTCTTGGCGGATCTGGTTTTACCGACCTGAACGAACAGAGACCGACGATGAGCGATACGGCGATGGATCCGCGCGACAGGCTGGCCGAGGCCAAGCGCCTGCTGCTGGAGAAGCGGCTGCGCGGCGAGGTGAAGGCGCGCGCGCCGCGCGAGACCATCGGCAAGAGCGGGCTGCCGGGACCCGCGTACCCGATGAGCTACCAGCAGGAGCAGCTCTGGTTCCTGGACCGGCTGCAGCCCGGGAGCCCGTACTACAACATCCCCGGCGCCAACCTG
>DASTNU010000891.1:0-3654 GCA_035720605.1 Longimicrobium sp.
GATCAACGCCTTCCTGGTGCGGGGGCTGCGCTTCTACGAGCTCACCCAGGGGTGGACCTTCGTCTGCGAGCGCAAGCGGGCGGCGCCGCGGCGGGCGTACCAGGGGTGGTGGCAGGAGCCCGCGGCGGAGTAGCGCGCGTGGGCGTTGCCATCCCCGGGAAGGCGGTTAGCTTTCCCGGGGATTTTTTCCGTCCGCGCGAGGCGCCGACGGATCGTACGATGGATGAGAGACATGTGCGGGATCTCGGTGCTGTACGCCCCGGCGCCCCTGGCGACGGCGGCGCTGGTGCGGGGGATGACGGACGCGGTGCGCCACCGCGGGCCGGACGACGAGGGCTTCGCCCTCTTCGCCGGCGGCGGCGCGGAGCCGTGGTGCTTCGGCGGGGGTGACACCCCCGCCGAAGCCTTCGCGCGCCCGTCCCGGTATGCTCCCCGTCCCGGGGCGCCGCCGCACGGCGGGTTCCTGGCGCTGGGGCACCGCCGCCTGTCCATCCTGGACGTGTCGCCGGCCGGCCACCAGCCCATGTGCGGCGAGGACGGGCGGCTGTGGCTGGTGTTCAACGGCGAGGTCTACAACTACCTGGAGCTGCGCGACGAGCTGCGGGCGCTGGGCCACCGCTTTCGCACGGAGACGGACAGCGAGGTGATCCTGGCGGCGTACCGGCAGTGGGGTGCCGACTGCCTGCGCCGCTTCAACGGGATGTTCGCGCTGGCCATCGCCGACCTGGAGCGCCGGGTGCTGTTCGCGGCGCGCGACCGCTTCGGGGTGAAGCCGCTGTACGGCTGGGTGTCGCCGGCGGGGATGCTGGCGCTGGGGTCGGAGATCAAGCAGTTCGCCGCCCTTCCCGGCTGGCGGGCGCGGCTGAACGGCCAGCGTGCGTACGACTTCCTGAACTGGCGCATCACCGACCACACCCGCGAGACGCTCTTCGACGGCGTCTTTCAGCTGCGCGGCGGGGAGCTGCTGGAGGTGGACCTGGCGCCGGGGATGCGGGGCGAGGCGCTCCCCTTCACCCCCGGCGAGCCGGTGGAGGCGCGGGCCTGGTACGAGCTCCGCCCCGCGCCCTTCGAGGGAAGCTTCGAGCAGGCGGCGGAGCGCTTCCGCGAGCTGCTGGTGGACTCGGTGCGGCTGCGGCTGCGCGCGGACGTGCCGGTGGGCACCTGCCTCTCCGGCGGCCTGGACTCGTCGTCCGTGGTCTGCGCGATGGAGCTGCTGCTGCGGGAGTCGGGCGGCGGGGTGCAGAAGACCTTTTCCGCCTGCGCCCGCGAGGCGCGGTACGACGAGCGCCGCTGGGTGGAGGAGGTGGTGCGGCACACGCGGGTGGAGCCGCACTACGTGTATCCCGGGCTGGACACCCTCTTCGACGACCTTCCCCGGCTGGCCTGGCACCAGGACGAGCCGTTCGGATCCACCAGCATCTACGCCCAGTGGCACGTCTTCCGCCTGGCGCGGGAGAACGGCGTGACGGTGATGCTGGACGGGCAGGGGGCGGACGAGCAGCTGGCGGGCTACCACGTGTACTTTGCCCCGCTCTTCGCGGCGCTGCTGCTGCGCGGGCGCTGGGGCGCGCTGGCGCGCGAGGTGCGTGGGGCGCGGCGGGTGCACGGGTACGGCCCGGCGGCGGCGGCGCGGATGGTGGCGCCGGTGCTGGTGCCCCCGGCGCTGCGCGCGGCGGCGCGGCGGCTGGGCGGGCGCACGGAGACGGCGCCGGAGTGGCTGGACCTGGAGCGGCTGGGCGCGCGCCCCGGCGACCCTCTCGCGGACCGGGGAACCACCTCGGCCAGCGTGCGCGGCCTGTCGCACGCGCAGCTCACGGCGACGAACCTGCAGATGCTGCTGCACTGGGAGGACCGCGACTCCATGGCGCACTCCATCGAGGCGCGGGTGCCGTTCCTGGACTACCGCCTGGTGGAGTTCGTGCTGGGGCTGCCGGACCGCTACAAGATCTCCGAGGGGGTCACCAAGCGGGTGCTGCGCGAGTCCATGCGGGGGCTGCTGCCGGAGCCGGTGCGCACCCGCATGGACAAGCTGGGCTTCGTGACCCCCGAGGAGACGTGGGTGCGGCAGGAGGCCCCGGCTCGCTTCCGCGAGGCGGTGCGGGGGGCGGTGGAGCGCTCGCGGGGGGTGCTGCGCCCCGCGGCGTCGCAGAAGCTGGAGCGGATGATCGACGGCCGCGAGCCGTTCGAGTTCTTTCCCTGGCGGCTGATCAGCTTTGCCGCGTGGCTGGAGGCGTTCGATGTCGCTGGATGAGGCGCAGCCGCGGGGGCGCGCGCTGCGGATGCTGGTGATCGGCGAGGAGCACGTCCGCGAGAAGGTGGCCCGGCACTACCGGCTCCTGCGCGAGCGGGGGGTGGAGGCGCACTTCTACGTGGACGACCGCAGCGGCATCACCCGCGCCTCGGGGGCGGGGGAGGGGCTGCCCATCCACTACGCCCCCGACCCCTCCGCCGGGACGGGGGCGCTGCTGCGCTACTGGCGCGGCTTCGCGCGGAAGGTGCGCGAGCTGCGCCCCGACGTGCTGGAGGTGTACACCTCCATCAACCCGGCCGCGCTCCTTCCCATGGTGCTGTACGCGCGGGCCCGCGGCCTGCCCGTGGTGGTGGTGTGCCGGGGCGAGCTGCACCCGGCCATCCTGGGGCGGATGTCGGCGGCGTGGCGGGGGGCGCTGGCGGGGACGCTGCGCGCGGCCACGCTGGTGATCTACAAGGAGAAGTACATGCCCGAGGTGCTGGCGCGGTACTGCCCCCGCACGCCGCGGCTGGGGTGGTCCAACGCCATCCCCGTGGGCCCGGAGCCGGAGTACGGGCGCCGGGAGAACGACGTCCTCTTCCTGAACTCCTTCCAGCCGGCGCGCAACCTTCCCGTGATCGTGCGGGCCGCGGCGGCGGTGCGCCGCGCGGTCCCCGACGCGCGCTTTCACCTGGTGGGCGGCGCGGGCGAGCTGGCGCGCACCTCGCCCTTCTTCGCCGGGCTGGTCCGGTACGAGCAGGAGGTGCGGGCGGTGATCGAGGCCGAGGGGGTGGGGGACTTCGTGCAGATCCACCCCTTCACCAGCGAGGTGGAGCCCTGGTTCCGCCGCGCCAAGGTCTTCCTCTTTCCCGCGGACCACGTCTTCTGCAACTACGCGCTGCTGGAGGCGATGGAGCGCGGGGTGCCGCCGGTGGTGTCGGACGAGAAGGACCCCGACGCGCGGCGGATCGTGGAGCACGGGACGAGCGGGCTGGTGGTGCCCATCACCCCCGGGGCGGTGGCGGACGCGGTGGTGCAGCTGCTGAGCGACGAGCCGCGGCGCGTGGCGCTGGGCCGCGGGGCGCGGCGGATGGTGCAGGAGCGCTACGACCTGGACGGGTCGCTGGCCGCGCTGGCCGACGCCTACCGCGCGGTGGCGGCGGGGCGGGTGCCGCGCGCCGCCCTGCGGGGCCGCGCCCCCGCCCCCGCACCGGAGCCGGCCGCCGCGGGCGCGGAGACCTGATCCGCGGCCCGGGAGCTCACGCAGAGGAACATCGAACCGCAAAAACACGGAGCCTCACGCAGAGTCAGCAGAGTCAGCAGAGTCTTCTCGTGCCGTCTCCCTGGCTTTCACGGTCAGACCTGATTCATGGCGGCCGAAGGCGTGGCGCGCCGGCCGACGAGGCACGAGCCGGCGTGGGCTG
>DASTNU010000892.1:0-3792 GCA_035720605.1 Longimicrobium sp.
GAGTATCTGGGCCGGCTGGACTTCCAGGTGAAGATCCGCGGCCACCGCATCGAGCCGGGCGAGGTGGAGGCGGAGCTGGCCGCCAGCCCCCACGTGCGGCAGGCGGTGGTGGCCGCGCGCGGCGAGGGCGCGGCGGCGCGGCTGGTGGCCTGGGTGGTCCCGTCGGACGCGGCGAGCCCGTCGGACGCGGCGAGCCCGTCGGCCGCCGAGCTGCGCGGCTGGCTCCGCGCCCGGGTCCCCGAATACATGATCCCGGCCGCCTTCGTGGTGGTCCCCGCGTTCCCGCTGTCGCCGAACGGAAAGATCGACCGCGCGCGGCTCCCCGACCCGTCCCCCGAGCGGCCCGCCGGGTCGGCGCCGCGCAGCGCCATGGAGCGCACCGTGGCGAAGGTGTGGGAAGAGGTGCTGGGCATCCCCGGCGTGGGGCTCGACGACAACTTCTTCGAGATCGGCGGCCACTCGCTGCTGCTGGCGCGCATGCAGGAGCGCCTGGGCGAGGTGGTGGGCCGCCCGGTGACGGTGGTCGACCTCTTCCAGTTCTCCACCGTCCGCGCCCTGGCCGCGCACCTGAGCCCGGCGCCGGACGAGGGCGAGGCGGCGAAGCCGGAGACGGCCGCGGTGGAAGAGGGGGAGGACCGCGGGGCCATGCGCCGCGCGATGATGCGGCGGGGTCGGCGGTAGGCACGGGGCCGGCCTCTGGCGATTTCCAGTTGACGAAGCTCGACGGCGACGTGGCGCAGCAGGCCGCGGCGTTCGGCCTGCTCGATCGGCGAGCCCTTGAAGCGCGCTGTTATACCTGGGACACCGGCAACGGAAAGCCCCCACCGCAAGTTACGGTGAGGGCCCGACTTCGCTACGCGCCAGACAGGACTCGAACCCATGATCTACGGCTTAGGAGGCCGTTCTCTATCCAGCTGAGCTACTGGCGCCTGTCCCTGCTCAAGTCGGGGCGCCCGGATTCGAACCGGGAACCTCCTGCTCCCAAAGCAGGCGCGCTAACCGGACTGCGCTACGCCCCGACTCCTAAGAAAGTCGCCGCGGTGAGAACCCGCCAATTGTCCACAATCACCGACTTTCTGGTGTGATGGGAGGCGGCACGCCGGCTACAGGCGCTGAAAGGGAAAAACCTGGGCCATCGTGTCAGGCGGCGGAAGCGGGCGCCGCGGGAGGAAGCGCTGCCGCGGGAAGGGGTGTCGCGTAGTGGACGGCCGGGGAAACGCCGTTGCCGTCGCGGTCCAGCAGCGCACGGCCGGAATAGAACGAGAATCGCGCAACCTCCCACGCCCAGCGCCGGAACGCGTCCACCGGTAGCGAGTCGGGTACCACGACCCTCAGCGACGAGCACTGGTCGAGCATCCTGAACCAGCGCGCGGCCTCGAAACCTTCCACCCGGCCGAACCGGGCCTCAGCCTCGGCACCCGCGGTGGCGTCGCGGAGCCGGTCCAGGTACTCCCACCACGTCTGGTCGGCCTTCCAGTCCGCAAGATCCAGGAGAAGCGCCGTCGCCTCGGCGGGATAGCCGGTCAGCAACGCCAGCAGCAGGAGCACGGCACGGTAGTCGCCGTCTTCCCTGGTCCCGGCCAGGTGCTGGAGCTGCTGCCGGTCGGTGCTGGCGCGCAGCAGGCGGTACACGTTCACGAACCGCTTCGCCGCGCGGGGCGTCCCGATGAACGGGTGCATCTCCTCCATGAACGCGATCTCCCAATCGCTCAGCTCCAGCTTCTCCGCGTCCAGCGCCGAGGAGCGCGCTGCCGGGTCGTGCGCCGCGCCGTTCGCCGGATCCCCAGCTGAACCCGTGTCGCCGCGAGGCGAGGTCGGTCCCGCGCCAGACCGGGACGACGTCCCGGGCTGCGAGGCGGCATCTGGAGCGCCGCCGGAGCCGGAAGAGGAGCCGGGGCCGCCCTCCGTCTCGATCGCCGCGGACTCCATCGGCTCCTCCTCGGCGGCCGGCCTGGCCAGCGCGTTGATCAGCGACCGGAACCCGTCCGTGTCCATCGCGCGCAGCGTGTACGGCACCTGGAAGATCTTCTCCAGGTAGTTTTGCGGCGTCGACCGCCATCCTCCCTCCTCCCCCTCGTCGGCCGCGGCGGCGTTCGCGTCGCCCGGGCCCCGCAGGTGCGCGGAATGCCTGCGCAGCGAGTGCAGCAGCCAGCGCGAGTCCACGCCCACCACTACCACGAAAAGCGGAAAGGCGAGCAGCAGGTGCACAGCCTGCAGCACGTCGACCACCTTGTCCTCGGGGCAGCGATCCAGGTCGTCGATGTACAGGACGATGCGATCGATGCGCGCCGGGAAGTCCTCGCCGCGCACCTCGAGCGTACGTTGGTCCAGGACGTTCGCCAGCCGCCGCGAGAGCTGGTCGAAGTCCGCACGGGCAGAGGCGATCACCCCCAGGTGGCGCCGGTAGTCGCTGCTGGCGGCGCGCTCCCTCACCTGCTCGGCCAGCTCCCCTTCGGGGGAGAGACGTGCCAGCTGGCCCACCAGGTTACCGATCTCCCGGGTCACCGACGAGATCTGCTGCTGCACCCCCTCGCGGTCGTCGCGCAGGCGATCCAGGGTCCGGAGATGGTTCTGCCGCTGCTTCTCCAGCTCCAGGCTCCGCTTCCGGCGCAGCACCGCCAGATGCTCCAGCACGGGGGAGAGCCGTCTCAGCACCGGGACCGCCGCGCCCATGGCCGCCGCGACCGCCAGCACGGCGGACCACACGCGGCCCAGGCCCAGCCCGGCGATCCACGCCGAACCACTCGGCCACCACGCGCCGGCCAGGGTGAGCCCCAGCACGAGAAGGACCAGCGAAGTGGTCATGAGGACGGCGTACATCCACCCGCCGCGCCGCACAACCTTCCAGAACGACCAGGCTACCCGCCGCCAGGCACTCATCTCCAGCAGCCGCTCGCCGAGGTGCGAGTCGGCCGCTCCCTTTTCGGAGATCCCGGCGGCTTCGGCGATCTCCCCGATCGCGGTACGCACCTTGTCGTCGCGCAGCACTTCGCGGGCGGCGCTCTTGAGCACGTCCCTGGAAGAGATCCGCTTCTGTAGACGGATCTCCTCGCTGCGCAGGTGGGCCAAGTGCGCTTCTTCGTCGCGCAATTCCTGGTCGAGCTGGCGCTTGCGGCCGAGCAGCCGCTCCTCCTCGTGGCGGAGATGCGCGGTGTGCTCGAGCAAATCCTTCTTCAGCTTTTGCCGCTCCTCCTCCGCCCCCAGCGCCTCCACCGATTCCAGCTTCGTCGCCAAGCCGTCAAAGATCGCCGCCGCCAGGCTGGCCCACAGGTTGGTATCGACGTAGTGCCATGCGTTGAAGGTGAGCTGCACCACGTGTGTGCAGAACGGCGACTTGAGGTCCTCCAGCTTGATCGACAGCGGCTCCTCCTCCGCCCCGGAGGTCGATCGGCCGTCCCCGTCCGCCGGTGCCGCCCCAGAGCCGTTGCCGCGCTGGGCTGCGGCCATGGAGTTCTTCTTCTCGCGCTGATGGCGGGCCTGCACGACCAGCCCCTTCAACTCTTCGCACGCCTTGCGCGAGCACTCGTCGATCTGCTGCTCCAGCTTCTTCATGAAAAAGCTCTTGCCGCTCCCCCAATCGCCGAACAGGCCAATGGAGAGTGGGAGCGGCGTGCTGCGCGCGGCAAGCACGGTGGCCAGGGCGTTCACCTCACGCATGATGTCGAGCTGGTCGTGGTCGCGCTCGCCGACAGTGTCGGCCACGTACCGCGCCCCGCCGATCGACTCGCCCACCAAGCGGCGCACCCCCGCGCTGAGCTTCTTGGGGTCGGCGCCGCGCGACAGCAGCGTCTC
>DASTNU010000893.1:0-4899 GCA_035720605.1 Longimicrobium sp.
TGAATGCCGACGGCGGCGCGGACGCCCTCGGCGGCGGCGCGGACGGCGAGACGAGAGCCGGGGACGATGTCGCCGGCGGCGTAGACGCCGGGCACCGTCGTCTGGTAGTCGGGATCGATGGCCAGGATGCCGTCCTCGTCCGCCTCGCACCCCAGGTCCGCGGCAAAGCTGCTGCCGGGGCCGCTGGCGATGTGAAAGAACAGCGCGTCGAAGTCCTCCGTGTCGCCGTCGTTGAAGACGACGCGCCGCACCTGCCCGTCCTCGCCCTCGATGCGCTCGATCACGTTCCGCCGGACGTCGATGCTCCACCGCTCCAGCGCGGCGTCGGCCTTCTCCTCCATCTCCGGGGGATGGCCGTGCGTCAGCACCGTCAGCCGGTCCGTCCAGGTGAGGAAGTACATGCAGTACGCGGCGATCTGCCGCCCCCACCCGATCACCCCGACCTTCTGGCCGACGACGGACGGCCCGTCGCAGTCCGGGCAGTGCCAGATGCTGGTGCCGTAGAAGTCCCACAGCCCCGGGATCTCCGGGACGATGTCCTTCAGCCCCGTCGCCAGCAGCAGCCGCCGCGCGCCGAAGGTGCGGCCGTCCGCCAGGTTCACGCGAAAGTCGTCCGCCTGTCCCTCCACCGACTCCACCACGCCGGGCTCGTACTCTGCACCGCAATCCACCGCCTGCATCTTGATCGTCCTGCGCAGCTCCTGTGGCGAGACCTCCGGCAGGCCGGGATACCCGTGCACGGCCCAGGTGACGGCGTTGCGCGGGTCTTCCGCATCGAACACCCGCACCTTGCGCCGGTAGCGCGCCAGCCAGAGCGCCCCCGAGAGCCCCGCCGGCCCCCCACCGATCACCACCACGTCGTACATGCCGCCGTACGTCATCCACCCCTCCGCCGCCGTCCCGGGGAATCGTCTGGATCTCGAACCTCGCCAGGCAGGTGCAAGCGCCGCGCCCCGTACCGGGTTTGCCATCCGCACCGCGGGCTGTATTCTGTCCCTTTCCCACGCATCAACCCCTGCGGAGGCCGCACCGTGGTCCGAGTCGCATCCATCCTGTCCGCCACCCTGCCCGCGCTCGCGGCGGCGGTGCTGCACGCCCAGACGCCGGCCGCCGCGCCCGCGCAGGGCCCGGGCGGCGAGAACCCGCGCATCCACGAGATCGTGCGCGCGGTCGACCCCGCGCGTCTCGAGTCGGACGTGCGGCGGCTGGCCGGCTTCGGGACGCGGCACACGCTGAGCGACACGATGTCGCCCACGCGCGGCATCGGCGCGGCGCGAAGGTGGATGTTCGCCGAGCTCCAGCGCATCTCCGCGGAGTGCGGCGGGTGCCTGGACGTGCAGTACATCGGCGACGTCGTCCCCGGCAACCCGCAGGGGCGCATCCCGGTGGACACGCGGGTGGTGAACGTGGTCGCCATCCAGCGCGGGCAGACGGACCCCGGGCGCTACGTCATCATCCAGGGCCACTACGACTCGCGGGTGACGAACGCGAACGACGCCACCAGCGACGCCCCCGGCGCCAACGACGACGCGTCGGGCACGGCGGCGGTGATCGAGGCGGCGCGGGTGCTCTCGAAGCACCGCTTCGACGCGACCATCGTCTACGCGGCGCTGGCGGGGGAGGAGCAGGGGCTGAACGGGGGGACCATCCTGGCGCGCCACGCCCAGCAGAACGGCTGGCGCATCGCGGGGGTGCTGAACAACGACATCATCGGCAACTCGCGGGGGATCGGCGGGCACGTGGGGAACACGACGATGCGCATCTTCGCCCCCGGCATCCCCCCCGAGGCGCCGCAGGCGGAGCTGCGCCGCTACCTGTACAGCGGCGGCGAGCTGGACGTCCCCTCGCGGCAGCTGGCGCGCTACGTGGACCGCGTCGCCGACCGCTACACGCCCTCGCTGGACGCGCAGGTCATCTACCGGCTGGACCGGTTCGGCCGCGGCGGCGACCACACGCCCTTCTTCATGGCCGGCTACCCGGCCATCCGGCTGACGGAGATGTACGAGGACTACACGCGCCAGCACCAGGACCTGCGCGTGGAGAACGGCATCCAGTACGGCGACGTGCCGGACGCGGTGGACTACGGCTACACGGGCAAGATCACGGCGCTGAACGCGGCCTCGCTGGCGTCGCTGGCCTGGGCGCCCGCGGCGCCGGACTCGGTGACCATCCGCGGCGCCGTCAGCGCCAACACCACGCTGCGCTGGCAGGCGGTGGACGCGCCGGACCTGGCGGGCTACCGCCTCTACTGGCGCGAGGCGACGTCGCCCACGTGGGACCACTCGCGCTGGGTGGGGAACGTGACGGAGGCCACGCTGGAGGGGGTGATCATCGACAACTGGTTCTTCGGCGTGGCCGCGGTGGACCGCGACGGGAACGAGAGCCTGGTCGTGTTTCCCGTGCCAGGGCGGTAAAGATTGGCCTCACGCCGAGTCAGCAGAGTCGGCAGAGTTTTTCCTCTGCTCACTCCGCTGACTCTGCGTGAGGCCAATCCGTTTCGTGGGATCAGGATGACGGCTTCGTGGCCTCCACGATCAGCGTCTCGTACCGCACCACGCGCTCGTCGCCGATGACGTCGGTGTGGCGCTCGATGCCGCGCAGGGCGTCGTGCGTGCTCTCACCCAGGTCGCACCGGCGCACGTCGCCGAAGCCGGCGGCGCGCAGGCGATCGGCGAGGGAATCGTACGAGTAGATGAACTGGTGGCCGGTGTCGGCGTCGGGGCCGAACGCGCGGAACATGCTGTTGATGACGCGCGTGGCGTCCGGTCGGGGGAGCCCCAGCATCCGCGAGATGTAGTCGACGTAGTGCCGCGCGTCGTCGTCCAGCTGCGGCGCCGCCAGCCGGGCGATGCGCTCCAGGTCCGGCGTGGCGATGCGCACCACGCCGCCGGGGCGCAGCACGCGAAAGCACTCCGCCAGCATCCGCTCCCCCGCGTCCTCGGGGATGTGCTCGATCTGGTGCTCGCTGTAGACGTAGTCGAAGCCGGCGTCGGGGAGCGGAAAGGGGCGGGTGGCGTCCAGGAACTGCACCTGGCCGCGGCGAAACACCTGCACGTCGGTGTTCAGCCACCCCGGCAGCGGGTTGTGGCCGGTGCCCAGCTGCAGCGCGCGGGGGCTCGCGGTGCGCAGGTAGCGCTCGACGGCGCCGGCCATCGTGGCCCGCGACACCGCCCGGCGCCGCGCCAGCTCCAGGCGGAACACGCCGTGCGACCGCGCCATCACCCAGCGCGCGGCGCGCACGTGCAGCGGCAGCTCCGTCATCCGCGGCGACCCTTCCCGTTCGTCATCGTCCAGTCTCTCCCGTGCAGCGGATGGCGTGATCCCGGCGCGCGGAGACAGAATACGGTGGAACGCGGGCGGGACGACAGGCTCGCCGCCGGCCGCGCCCCCCCTCCGGGCTCGCAAGACTCGCCCACCTCCCCCAAAAAACCCGGGGGGAGGTTGGGGTGGGCGCCGGGATCGTGCATCGTCGCGAAGATCCTGCCGGCCGCCGACGTCCCCCATCCCCGGCCCTTCCCTCACAAACGGCGTGGGGGAAGGGAGAACGGCATCACGCAGCTGGCCCGGAAGCGCGTCGGCCGTCAGGAATGCCGCTACGGCGCGTGGGGGAAATGGATGATGGCGGCATGGCGGGTTGCGGCGCACGTTGATGCGCGAAGCAGCGTTGTGTTCCCCAACCAGGAGGCGCGATGAACGCGCAGCTGCAGGCTTTGCTCGACGACCTGAACGCCGCGCGCGAGCGGCTGCACCGGCTGGTGGCGGCGGTTCCCGAGGATCGCTGGACCCAGCGGCCGGCGCCGGAATGCTGGTCGCCGGCGGAGTGCGTGGCGCACCTGAACCTCACCTCCGTCGCCTTCATCCCCGGCCTGCGCGAAGCGATCGCGGAGGCGCGCGCGAACGGCGGCGGCCCGGCGCCCGCGCGCTACCGCCATGACTTCTTCGGGTGGCTCATCTGGCGCTCGCAGAAGCCGGGCGGCGGGATGAAGGTGAAGACCCCGGCCGCGTTCATCCCGGAATCCAGCGTCCCCCGCGCGGAGCAGATCGCGGAGTTCGACCGGCTGCAGGACGAGCAGATGGAGCTGGTGCGCCAGGGCGGCGGCCTGCCGCTGAGCCGGATGAAGATCGCGTCGCCGTTCGCGCCGAAGATGAAGTACAGCGTGTACTCCGCCCTGGCGCTGCTTCCCACGCACCAGCACCGGCACCTGCTGCAGGCGGAGCGCGCCTGGGAAACCATCTCGGGCGCGGCGGGCGCGCGGTGACGGATCGCCCGCCGCACCACGGGCCGGACGGCAGGTTCCGCATCCCCTGGCCGCTGGAGGCGCCCGACGCGCGCTCCGGCGGCGGGGTGCTGCGCTGGCAGATGGAGCGGATGCGGTCCGAGCTCCCGCCCAACCCGCCTCCCTCCGCCTTCCCCCTCGCCGCGAGCGACGTGGCGCGGCCCCGCGCGGCGAAGGAGGAGATCCGCATCACCTGGATCGGCCACGCGAGCTTCCTGCTGCAGATCGGCGGGTTGAACGTGCTGCTGGACCCGCACTTCGGCCCGCGGGCTTCGCCCTTCCGCTTCATGGGCCCGAAGCGGTTCGTCCCGCCCGGGCTGGCGCTGGACGCGCTGCCGCCCATCGACGCCGTGATCCTCTCGCACGACCACTACGACCACCTGGACGCGTGGACCGTGCGGCAGCTGCACCGCCGCTTCGGCGATGCGCTTCGGTGGATCGCGCCGCTGGGTCACGCGGCGTGGCTGCGGGCGGCCGCGGGAATCCGCGGCGCGACCGACGCGGACTGGTGGGAGGAGGTGGGCGTCGGGGGCGGATCGATCGCCGTCACCTGCGCGCCGGCGCAGCACTGGACGCGGCGCCGGCTGCGCGAGTACAACGACCGCCTCTGGGGATCGTTCGC
>DASTNU010000894.1:0-6404 GCA_035720605.1 Longimicrobium sp.
CGCCGTGGCCGACGTGGTCGCCACGGTGCGCGAGGACCTGCCGGGCGACCGCGTCCTGGTCGGCTACGTGGCGGGGATCGATGGACAGGCGCCGGCGCCCGCGGAGCTGAAGGCGTTCGTGGGCGAGCGGCTGCCCGACTACATGGTGCCCACCTTCGTGGTGGTGCTGGACGCGCTGCCGCGGCTCCCCAACGGCAAGGTGGACCGCGGCGCCCTTCCCGCGCCCGTCGTGGACCTGGAGGCCGGCTACGTGGCCCCGCGCACCCCGGCGGAAGACGCCGTCTGCCGCATCTGGGCGGAGGTGCTGGGCGTCGAGCGCATCGGCGTGGAGGACGACTTCCTGGAGCTGGGCGGCCACTCGCTGCGCGCCACCCAGGTGGTGGCCCGGCTGCGGCAGGCGCTGGGGGCGGAGCTGTCGCCCTTCGAGCTCTTCGAGCTGCGCACCCCCGCGGCGCTGGCCCGCGCCGCCGAGCGCGCCGCCTCGCGGGCCCGCGACGACGTTCCCGCGCTGGCGCGCGCCGACCGCGGCCAGCCGATCCCGCTCTCCTCGCCGCAGCAGGCCATCTGGTTCTTCCAGGAGCTCTCGCCGGGGATGAAGTCGTACAACTTCCAGGCGGCGGTGCGCTTCGACGGCCGGCTGGACGTCCCCGCGCTGGAGCGCGCGCTGGAGGAGATCGTCCGGCGCCACGAGATCTTCCGCACCGTCTTTCGCGCGGTGGACGGCGAGGCGCGGCAGCTGGTGCAGGAGCCGTTCGCCGTCCGCCTGGACGCCACCGACCTCTCCGCGCTCGAAGGCGAGGCGCGGCAGGCGGAGCTGGAGCGGCTGCTGCGCGACGAGTTCCAGAAGCCGTTCCACCTGGGCCGGCTTCCCCTCGTCCGCTGGACGCTGTACCGCCTGGGCGAGGACGCGCACGTGCTGGCGGCGGTGGAGCACCACTTCGTCCACGACGGGTGGAGCTTCGGCCGCTTCCTGCAGGAGCTGGCGGCGCTGTACGGCGCCTTCGCCGAGGGCCGCCCCTCGCCGCTGGCGCCGCTGGAGGTGCAGTTCGCCGACTACGCGCTCTGGCAGCGCGAGTGGCTGCGCTCTCCCGAGGCCGCGCGGCAGCTGGAGTACTGGAAGGCGCGGCTCGCCGGGCTGCCGCCCGTGCTGGAGCTTCCCGCCGACCACCCCCGCCCGGCGGAGATGAGCTTCCAGGGGCGCTCTCTGCGCTTCACCCTGCCGCCGGAGCTGGCGCGCCGGGCGGCGGAGTTCAGCCGGAAGCACGGCGTCACCCTCTACATGACGCTGCTGGCCGCCTACCAGGCGCTGCTGCACCGCTACACCGGGGCGACGGAGTTCGCCGTGGGCGGCGGCGTGGCCAACCGCAACCAGGCCGCGGCGGAGCAGCTGATCGGGATGATCGTCAACACCTTCGCGCTGCGGGCCGACCTGTCGGGCGACCCCAGCGGCGAGGAGCTCCTGCGCCGGGTGAAGGAGACGACGTACGGGGCGTACGCCAACCGCGAGATCCCCTTCGTCGAGGTGGTGGAGGCGGTGCAGCCGGAGCGCCGGCTGAGCCACCTTCCCGTCTTCCAGACCGCGTTCTCCTTCCACGACGCGCCCTACCCGTCGTTCGAGCTCCCGGGCGCGCGGCTCACCGTCACCGAGGCGCTCTCCAACGAGTCCGCCAAGTTCGACCTGCAGGTCATCACCATCCCCCGCGGCAGCCAGCAGGCCGGCGCCGGCGACGAGGTGACGATGATCTGGGAGTACGCCACGGACCTCTTCGAAGCGGAAACCGTGCGGCGGATGGAGGCGCACTACCGCGCCCTGCTGGCGGCCATGCTGGCCGATCCGCACGCCCGCGTCGGCGCGCTGCCGCTGCTGGCGGACGAGGAGCGGCGGACGCTGGTCCACGAGTGGAGCGGCCGCGACTCGCATCCCGCGTCGACGGTGGACGCGCTCTTCGCGGAGCACGCCGCGCGCACGCCGGACGCGGTGGCGCTGGAGTGGGAGGACGGGCGGATGACGTACGCGGAGCTGGACGCCCGCGCCACCCGCCTGGCGCGCCACCTCCGCGCCCGGGGCGTCCGCGCCGGGTCGCGCGTGGGGATCTGCCTGGAGCGGGGGCCGGACGCCGTCGCCGCGATGCTGGCGGTGCTGAAGGCCGGCGGCGCGTTCGTCCCGCTGGACCCCTCGTACCCGGCGGAGCGGCTGGGCTTCATGCTGCGGGACACCGCCGTCCCCGTCCTGGTGACGGTGGAGGGGCTGGCCGGGCGGCTGCCGGAGCACGGCGCGCGGACGGTGCTGCTGGACCGCGACGCGTCCGCCATCGCCGCGCAGCCGGCGGGGGCGCTGCAGGCGGGGACGGGGCCGGAGTGGCCGGCGTACGTGATGTACACCTCCGGCTCTACCGGCACCCCCAAGGGGATCGAGGTGCCGCACCGCGCCATCGTGCGCCTGGTGCGCGGCGCCGACTTCATCTCCATCGCGCCGGACGACGTCTTCCTGCACCTGGCCCCCGCCTCGTTCGACGCGGCCACGCTGGAGCTGTGGGGGCCGCTGCTGAACGGCGCGCGGCTAGCCGTCCATCCCGCCGGCCCGGCCTCGGTGGACTCGATCGCCGCGGCGGTGCGGCGGCACGGCGTCACCACCCTGTGGCTCACCGCCGGCCTCTTTCACCTGGTGGTGGACGAGGACCTCCAGGCGCTCCGCGGGGTGCGGCAGCTGGTCGCGGGCGGCGACGTGCTCTCCGTGCCGCACGCGCGCCGCGTGCTGGCGGAGCTCCCCGGGACGACCCTCGTCAACGGCTACGGCCCCACGGAGAACACCACCTTCACCTGCTGCCACCCGGTGCGGGCGCTGCCGGAGCGCGCGGCCAGCGTCCCCATCGGCCGGCCGATCGCGGGGACGCGGGTCTACCTGCTGGACGGGCGGATGCAGCCCGTCCCCCCCGGCGTCCCGGGCGAGCTGTACGCGGGGGGCGCGGGGCTGGCGCTGGGCTACCTGAACCGCCCCGGGCTGACGGCGGAGAAGTTCGTCCCCGACCCCTTCAGCGGCGTCGCGGGCGCACGCCTCTATCGCACGGGCGACCGGGTGCGCTGGGCGGAATCCACTGACGCACTCACGCACTCCCGCACTCACGCACTGGAGTTCCTGGGCCGCACCGACGCGCAGGTGAAGGTGCGCGGCTTCCGCATCGAGCCGGGGGAGGTCGAGGCCGCGCTGCGCACGCACCCCGCCGTGGCCGATGCGGCGGTGGTGGCGCGGCGGGACGGCGGCGCGTCCGCGCGCCTGGTCGCCTACGTGACCGGCGAGGGGGCGGAGCCGGAGGGGCTGCGGGCCCACCTGGCGGCGCGGCTGCCGGAGTACCTGCGCCCGGCGGCGATCGTGGTCCTGGACCGCCTTCCCCTGACGCCCAACGGAAAGGTGGACGCCGCCGCGCTCCCGGAGCCGGAGGCGCACCGCGCCGAGGCGGCCGACGCCGTGCCGCCGCGCAACGAGACGGAGCGCGCGCTGGCGGAGATCTTCGCCCGGGTGCTGCGGGTGGAGTCGGTCGGCGTCTTCGACAACTTCTTCGCGCTGGGCGGCGACAGCCTGCTGTGCATGCAGGTGGTGTCGCGGGCGCGGGAGGCGGGGCTGGAGATCGCCGTGCGCCACGTCTTCGAGCACCAGGCGGTGGCCGGCCTGGCGACGGTGGTGACCGCGGCCGCGGCGGACGCCATCCCCCTGCTGGATCCCGCGCGCGACGAGGCCGCCCTGCTGGCCTCGCTGGACGAGATGTCTCCCGAAGAGGTCGACGCCCTGCTGGCCAGCCTGGCGGCGGAGGCCTGAGCATTCCATGAGCAGCACGACGCCCCCCGTGTCCGGCCGTACCGACGAAGAAAAGCGTGCGCTGCTGCGCGAGCTGCTTGCGGCCCGCGCGGCCAAGCCGCGCCTGGCCCCCGCCTCGTTCGCGCAGGAGCGGCTCTGGTTCCTGGACCGGCTGGAGCCCGGCAGCTCCGTCTACAACGTTTCCTCGGCCTGGCGCATCGCCGGGCCGCTGGACGCGGCCGCGCTGGAGCGCGCGCTGACCGGGCTGGTACGCCGGCACGAGGCGCTGCGGACCACCTTCGCGGTGCAGCAGGGCGCGCCGGTGCAGGTGGTCGCGCCGCCGGCGGAGGTGGCGCTCCCCGCCGCCGACCTGGCGGACGTCCCGGCGGGGGAGCGGCTGGAGGCGGCGCGGCGGATGGCGGCGGAGGAGGCGGACCGGCCCTTCGACCTGGAGCGGGGGCCCCTCTTCCGCCCCTCCCTGCTGCGGCTGGCGGACGACGACCACGTGCTCGTCCTGACCCTGCACCACGCCGTCGCGGACGGGTGGAGCCAGGGCGTCCTCTACCGCGAGCTGGCGGAGCTGTACGCCGCCGCGCTGCGAGGCCAGGACGCCGGGCTTCCCGCGCTCCCGGTGCAGTACGCGGACTTCGCGGCGTGGCAGCGCGAGTCGCTGCGCGGCGAGGCGCTGGAGGCGCAGCTGGCCTGGTGGCGCGAGCGGCTGGCGGGCGCGCCCCCGCTGCTGGAGCTGCCCTGGGACCGCCCGCGCCCCGCGGCGCAGTCGTTCCGCGGCGCCCGCGAGCGGGTGGAGCTGCCAGCGGAGCTGGTGGAGGCGGTGCGCGTCGCGGCCCGCGGAGAGGGCGCCACCCTCTTCATGGGGCTGATGGCGGCGTGGCAGGCGCTGCTGGCCCGCTGGTCGGGCCAGGACGACCTGGTGGTGGGCACGCCGGTGGCGGGGCGGGGAAGGACGGAGACGGAGGGGCTGATCGGCTTCTTCGCCGACACGCTGGCGCTGCGCGCGGACCTCTCGGGCGATCCCACCTTCCGCGAGCTGCTGGGCCGGGTGCGCGCCACGGCGGTGGACGCCTTCGCCCACCAGGACACGCCCTTCGACCGGGTGGTGGAGGAGCTGCGCCCGGACCGCACCCTCAGCTGGTCCCCCGTCTTCCAGGTGATGCTGAGCCTGGGGCCCCCGTCCCCCGGGCTGGCGCTGGAGGGGACGGCGGCCGAGCCGCTGGTGATGGAGCGCTGGGTCGCCAAGTTCGACCTGACGCTGGAGCTGGTGGAGCGCGCGGACGGCGGGGTGGACGGGTGGATGTACTACGCCACCCAGCTCTTCGACGCGGCCACCGTCCGCCGCCTGCTGGACCACTACCGCCTCCTGCTGCAGGGGATGGCGTCCGATCCGTCCCGCCGCGCCGCCGGGGTGGAGCTGGCGTCGGAGGCGGAGCGCGCCGCGCTGGAGGGATGCAACCGCACGGATGCCGCGCATCCCGTCCGCTGCATCCACGCGTGGTTCCGCGAGCAGGCCGCGCGGACGCCGGACGCCGTGGCCGTCGCCTTCGCGGGGCGCGCGCTTTCGTTCGCGGAGCTGGACGCCTGGTCCGACCGCCTGTCGCACGTCCTGCGCGGGCGCGGCGTGGGGACGGAGGGCCGCGTCGCCGTCTGCCTGGAGCGGTCGCCGGAGCTGGTGGCGGCGCTGCTGGCGGTGCTGAAGGCGGGCGCGGCGTACGTGCCGCTGGACCCCGGGTATCCCCCCGAGCGGCTGGCCTGGGTGCTGGAGGACTGCGGGGCCGCGCTCCTGCTCACCGACGCGTCGCTCGCCGCGGGGCTGGACGCCTCCGTCCCGGCGCTGCTCGTCGACCGCGCCGCGGAGGAGATCGCCGCCGCGCCGGCCGGGCCGCTGATGGATGCGGCGGACCCGGAGAACGCCGCGTACGTCATCTACACCTCCGGATCGACCGGCCGGCCCAAGGGCGTCGTCGTCGCGCACCGCGCGCTGTGCAACCACATGGCGTGGATGCTGGGGCGCTTTCCGCTGGCCGCGGACGACCGGGTGCTGCAGAAGACGCCCTTCATGTTCGACGCGTCGGTGTGGGAGTTCTGGGCACCGCTCCTTTCCGGCGCGCGGCTGGTGCTGGCCCGCCCCGGCGGCGAGAAGGACCCCGCGTACCTGGTGCGGGCGCTGGCGGAGGAGGAGATCACCGTCCTGCAGGTGGTCCCCACCCTCCTGCGCGTGCTGGCGGACGAGCCGGGGCTGGAGGATGCGCGCGCGCTGCGCCTGCTCTTCTGCGGCGGCGAGGCGCTGCCGCGCGAGGCGGTGGCGGCGGTGCTGGAGCGCATCCGCCCCGAGATCTGGAACCTGTACGGCCCCACCGAGGCGTGCATCGACGCCACCTTCCACCGCGCGGAGGCGGAGGGCGGGGCGGGGACGGTGCCGCTGGGCGCCGGCATCGACAACACGCGGCTGCACGTGCTGGACGGCGCGCTGCGGCGGGTGCCGGTGGGCGTGCCGGGAGAGCTGTACATCGCGGGCGACGGGCTGGCGCGGGGCTACCTGGGGCGTCCCGCGCTGACGGCGGAGCGCTTCGTCCCCGATCCGTTCGCCGTGGAG
>DASTNU010000895.1:0-2580 GCA_035720605.1 Longimicrobium sp.
AGAACGTGCTGCGCTCCTGCAGGTTGCCCAGCGAGAACGCCACGCTCTCGCCGGCCATCATGCTCACCAGCACGCCGCGGTTGCGGGTGCTCATGGGGCCCACGTACGGGCCGTACTCCAGGAAGCGGTGGTGCAGGATTCCCTCGCCGCGCGAGGCGGTCAGGAACTCCGATCGGTAGCCGAACAGCCCGCGCGCCGGCATGCGGTACACCAGGCGCACCAGCCCGCCCCCCGGGTTCTTCATCTCCCGCATCTCGCCGCGGCGCTGCCCCAGCTCCTGGATCACCGGCCCCATCAGCGTCTCGGGGACGTCGATGGTCACCTCCTCGTACGGCTCCTGCAGCTGGCCGTCCGGGCTCTTCTTCAGGATCACCCGCGGGCGGCTGACGGCGAACTCGTACCCCTCGCGCCGCATGGTCTCCATCAGGATCCCCAGGTGCAGCTCGCCGCGGCCGCTCACCGTCAGCGTGTCGGGGCTGTCCGTCTCCTCCACCCGCAGCGCCACGTTGCTCTCCAGCTCCTTGAACAGCCGGTCGCGCACCTGGCGGCTGGTGACGTACTTCCCCTCCCGCCCGGCGAAGGGCGAGTTGTTGAGCATGATGTCGACGGAGACGGTGGGCTCCTCCACCGCGATCCCCTCCAGCGGCTCCAGGAACTCCGGGTCGCACGCCGTGGAGCCGATCTCCACGTTGGAAAGCCCCGCCAGCGCCACGATGTCGCCCGCCGAGGCGGAGGGCACCTCGCGCCGCTCCAGCCCGTCGAAGGTGTACAGCTTGCTCACCTTCGTCCGCGCGGAGGCGGGGACGAAGTCGTCCTCGTGGCCGTGCTCCAGCAGCACCACGGCATCGCCCACGTTCACCACCCCCCGCTCGATGCGGCCGATGGCCAGCCGCCCCAGGTACGGCGAGTAGTCGATGGTGGAGACCAGCATCTGGAACGGCCCCTCGGCGTTCCCCGTGGGCGCCGGGATCGTCTCCAGGATCGCCTCGAAGAGCGGCGTCAGGTTCTTCCGCTCCTCGTCCGGGGTGGCCATGGCGACGCCCTCGCGGCCCACGGCATAGAGGAAGGGGCAGTCCAGCTGGTGGTCGTCGGCCTCCAGCTCCATGAACAGCTCCAGCACCTCGTCGTGCACCCGGTGCGGGTCCGCGTCGCCGCGGTCGATCTTGTTGATGACCACGATGGGCTGCAGCCCCAGCTCCATCGCCTTGCGCGTGACGAAGCGGGTCTGCGGCATGGGCCCCTCGGCCGCGTCCACCAGCAGGATCACGCCGTCCACCATGCGAAGGATGCGCTCCACCTCGCCGCCGAAGTCGCTGTGCCCCGGGGTGTCGACGATGTTGACCTTGGCGTCGCCCCAGCGCACGGACAGGTTCTTGGCCAGGATGGTGATGCCGCGCTCCCGCTCCAGCGGGTTGCTGTCCATCACCCGCTCCGCCACCTGCTGGTTCTCGCGGAAGGTGCCGGCCTGGCGCAGCATGTGGTCCACCAGCGTGGTCTTGCCGTGGTCCACATGGGCGATGATGGCGATGTTGCGAATGGACATCGGGACTCTATTTCCACGGCGCCCCGGGGGGCGCCGGTGCTCGGTTCGGGTCGGTCGAAGCAAAGAAACACGGGCGCCCTTCAAGCCAGGCGCCCGCGCAGGTGCATTCAAGCCCTGCAATTTAACGCCACAGACGAGTTTGGTCTAGCCCTTGCTGGCGTTTTCGGCGCGGGCTCTTGGCACGCCGCATGCCCACGCGTAGCTTGCGGTCCGTGCAGGCAAACCAACACCCATATCGTGCGGGCGAGACATGGCCAGAGAGACGGGAACCGTGAAGTGGTTCAATCCGGAAAAGGGTTTCGGATTCATCGCCCGTGAGAACGGCGAAGGCGACGTGTTCGTGCATCACAGCGCCATCCAGGGGGGCGGATTCCGGACGCTGGTGGACGGCGAGCGGGTGGAGTTCGACGTGGTGCAGGGGCAGAAGGGCCCGGCGGCCGAGAACGTGAACCGCCTGGATCCGCCGGCTGGCGGCGGTGGAGGCGGGGGCGCGGGCGGCGGCCGTGGGGGCGGCGGCGGCTACGGCGGTGGGGGTGGGGGCTACGGCGGCGGCGGGGGTGGCCGCGGCGGTGGCGGCTACGGCGGTGGTGGCGGCGGCTACGGCGGCGGCGGGGGTGGTGGCCGCGGCGGCCGGGACCGCGATCGCGACCGCGACGACCGCTGGTAGCCCGGACCCCGGTTGCAGGCACGACGAAGCGAGGCCCGGGCCAGTTGGCCGGGGCCTCGCTCGTTCTTCAGACGTTCGTGCGTCGGGAGACGGCGGGCCGCGCTTAGAAGTTGTAGCGGCGGGCGGCGCGCTTGCGGTCCTTGTGCCGCCGGCGCTCGGCCGCCTTTTCCTTGGCCTTGCGCGCCTCGCTGGGCTTCTCGTAGAACCGCTTGCGGCGCATGTCCTTGAACAGACCCGAGCGGATCATGCGGCGGCGGAACTGCTTGAGCGCCCAGTCCAGGCGGTCGGTCTCCGCGAGCTGAATCTCTACCACGAACGATCCTTTCCAGTGACGGAAGAAAATGGGCTGGCCTTCGCGCCGCGGGTGCTC
>DASTNU010000896.1:0-2626 GCA_035720605.1 Longimicrobium sp.
TGTACAGGATGCCCACCTTCTGCTCGGTCGACGAGTAGTACGTGGACCCGCTGGTGACGATGGATTCACCGGCCAGGAAGCCGGTGTAGCCGGTGAGGCTGCCTTCCAGGCTGTTCCACGCCGCCTGGTCGGTGATCTCCGCCACCCCCCAGATGTCGAAGTCGGTGCCGAGGATGACGTCGCGGGCGTTGGAGGCCTGCAGCGCCTCGTTGCCGGGCCCGCCGCCCGTGCTGCCGAACCACTCGATGTTCCAGCCTGCCACGTCCAGCGTGGTGGGGGACCCCTTCCCCGGCACCACGGCCAGGGCGGGCGCCTCCGGCGGCGTGATGCCGCCCAGCGAATCCGCCCCGCAGGCGGCGAAGGCGACGGCGGCGGACACGGCCAGCAGCGGCACGGCCCGACGGGGGCTGCGAAGGATCATCCAGGCTCCTGGGGATGGGGGCGGATCCGACGGTGCGCGTGGGATTGCGGCCGGCCGGAATGAAGACGGCCACAGCTTCGTACGATGGCGGATAACGTACGAAGCGTGTGGCCGATTCACCAGAACGGAAGTACCAAGTGCCTGGTGCCAAGTGCCAAGTAGGGGATCAAGGCACTTGGCACTTGGTACTTGGCACTTGGTACTCGATCCTACCCGTGCCCCGCGCCGTTCCCGTTCGACCCCACGCTGCAGACGAAGACGTGGGCGGGCAGGATGTTCAGCGGCTCGAACTCCGGCCGCACGTCGGTAAAGACGCGCTCCAGGTCCGGGCGCACCTTGCTGGAGAACTGGTAGACCAGAAAGGCGCCGCCGGGGGCCAGCGCGTCGTGGGTGCTGCGGACGATGGACTCGCGCACCTCGGCGGGCATGGTGCTGAAGGGAATGCCGGAGATGGCGTAGTCCGCCTGCCGCAGCCCGCGCTCTGCCAGCACGCGCGAGACGTCCGCCGCGGACCCGTGCACCACGTCCAGCCGCGGGTCCTGGATGGTGCCGCGCAGGAACTCCACGAAGTCGCTGTTGGTGTCCAGCACGATCAGGCGCGCGTCCGGGCGCATGCGCCGCAGCACGTGGCGGGTGATGGTGCCCACCCCCGGGCCGTACTCCACGACCACGCGCGCGCGCGTCCAGTCGATGGGCCTGAGCACCTGCTGCACCAGAAAGCGCGAGCTGGGGATCACCGACCCCAGCATGCGGGGATGCTTGATGAAGTTGCGCGAAAAAAGCAGGATGGGGTGCGGCCGGGACACGGGCCGTACGGTGCGACTGGGCACGGGCTACCTCTCGGGAACGTCGGTTGATCGGGGTCGGGCGCGCTGCCGCCGGCAGCGTGCAGGCGGGGCGTCCGGCCGGGCGAACGCTGCGCCGGCGGGTTCTCCGCCGGCCGCATGCGGCCCGCCGGGGAGATACACCACGGAAGGGTACATTGCGCCGGGCTGCACCGCCACACGTATATTCCGTGCCGCCGGGCGAGACTGCCCGGCCATCTGTTTCCGCAAACTCCGTCCGCGCCCGCTCATGCGCGTCTTCACCCTGCTTCGCACGCTCGCTCCGCTGGCGCTCGCGGCCTGCGCCAGCGGCGCACCGCGATACGCCGTGACCTACCGGGCGGACGCGCCCACCTCGCGCCACGTGGTGCCCTTTCCGCCCGAGGCGGTGTGGGCGGCGCTGCCGCTGGCGTACGCGGACATGCAGCTCCCCGCCGGTCCCACCACGCGCGGCCGGCTGGAGTTCACCACGCCCCAGCTGCGGGTGCAGGACCAGCTGTACGGCCGCCGCAACAGCGACTTCATCGAATGCGGCGTGGTGGATGGCGGGCGGGCGCTGGAGAATCAGGGCGAGGTTTCCCTGGCGATGATCACGCGCCTGGAGCCGGCAGGCGGCGGCGCCACCGTGGTGATGACACAGGTGGACGCGTACGCCCGCCGGCGGGACGTGGCCAGCGACCCGGTGTTCTGCACCACGCGCGGCGTGCTGGAAGAGGCGCTCGTCGCCGCCCTGCTGGCCCGTCTGCGCCCGGGCCCCGCCCCCGCGCCCTGACCGGCGCCGAACCAGACTCCCCGCGACCACCCGTGAAGCTGCCCCGCCACGCCGCCATCCTGGAGCTGGTCCGCACGCACCGCATCCCTTCGCAGGAGGCGCTGCGCGAGCTGCTGCTGGAGCGTGGCATCGACGTGGCGCAGGCCACGCTTTCCCGCGACATCCGCGACCTGGGGCTGGTAAAGATCCCCGACGAGCACGGCGGGGCCAGCGCCTACGTCATCCCCCCCACCGGCGGCGAGACGGCGCCCGCGCTCACGCGTCTGCTGCCGGCGCTGTACGTGGGGGCGGACGGCGTGGGCAACCTGCTGGTGCTCAAGACGCTGGTGGGCGGCGCGCAGCCCGTCGCGGCGGCGATCGACGCGGAGGGGTGGCCGGAGATCGTGGGCACGCTGGGCGGCGACGACACCATCCTGATCGTGCTGCGCAGCCCCGACCACCGCAACGCCATCGTCCACCGCATCGAGTCCATCGCCGCCCGCCGCGGGGAGTGATGGGCGGGTTCACCGGCGCCCGGCCGGGTAAACCAGCCGCAACAACGGCGGAAAGCCCTGCAAGCTGCCAGGGCTTCAACTGCAGGGATCTTCTGCCAGCACAGAACTGTCATTC
>DASTNU010000897.1:0-2632 GCA_035720605.1 Longimicrobium sp.
CCGATCCCCGCGGCGGCCGCGGCGCCGGGGCGGGCCAGGACGCGCGCGGCCACCGCGGTGGCCGCCGCCGTGCGCAGCGCCGTGAGCTCCATCGAGTCCATCACGGCGAGGACGCGGCCGTCGCTCCCGTCGCAGAGCATCAGCAGCCCCTGGATGGTGGGCAGCCCGCGCCCGCCGTTCCCGGGAAAGTTGCCGTTCGTCTTCACGGCGAAGTACGGCCGGCCGCCCCGGTCCAGGAGCCCCGCCTTGGTGTGGAAGCCGCCCCCGTCCACGTGCACCGCCAGCGTGGCCGGCGGCTGCGCCTTTCCCTCGCCCAGCAGGCGGAAGGCGTCCTCCACGGCGTCGATGCAGCGGGACATCGGCAGCAGCCGCGCCACGTCGCCACGGGTGAGCAGCAGGGTCTCCATCCGAAAGGCTTGCGCGGGACGAGGGGTGTTAGATACACTGGATTCATGAATGATACGATTGAATCATTCGCGCAAGCCTCCCGGAGCTGGCTCCTGCTGGTGCCGCACCTGCCGCCGAAGCCGGACTACCTGCGCGTGAAGCTGCGGCGGCGCCTGCAGCGCGTGGGCGCGGTGCCGCTCCGATCGTCGGTGTACGCCCTGCCGCGGAGCGACGAGACCATGGAGGACTTTCAGTGGCTGCGGCGCGAGATCCTTGCGGACGGAGGCGAGGCCATGGTGTGCGAGGCACGGCTGGTGAGCGGCCTGACCGACGGCGAGATCGAGGCGGCCTTTCGCGCCGACCGCGACGCCCGGTACGCCGGGATCGCCGCGGAGGCGCGGGAGCGCCGCGCGGAGGGCGGGGAGCTGGAGGCGCTGCACGCGCGGCTGCAGCGAAGGCTGGCCGAGGTGATCGCGGTCGACTACTTCGAGGCGCCCGGCCGGGCCCAGGCGGAGCACGCCCTGCAGGCGCTGCGCGCCGGGCTGGAGGACGCGCCCGCGCCGGCCGCGGCGCCGATCGGGGTGCCCGGGGGAAGCACCTGGGTCACCCGGCGCGGCGTGAAGGTGGACCGCATCTGCAGCGCGTGGCTCATCCGCCGCTTCATCGATCCACAGGCCATCTTCCGCTTCGTGGCGCCCGACGCCCCGGCGGCCGCCGGGGAAGTGCGCTTCGACATGTTCGAGGGAGAGTTCACCCACGAAGGGGAGCGCTGCACCTTCGAGACGCTGCTGGCCCGCGCGGGGCTGGAAGACGCCGGCCTGCGGGCCCTCGCCGAGATCGTGCACGACATCGACTGCAAGGACGGCCGCTACGGCCGCGCGGAAACGGCGGGAATCGCCGCGGTGGTCGACGCCGTGGTGGCCGCGCACGCCGGCGACGAGGAGCGGATCGCCGCGGCGGCCCCACTGCTGGACGGCCTGCACCGGGTGCTGGGGGGAACGGCGGCATGAGCGCGGGCGCCGACCGCCTGGCGCTCTACTTCCTGCGCCTGGGGGCCACCGGCTTCGGCGGGCCCATCGTGCTGGTGGAGCACATGCGCCGCGACCTGGTGGAGGAGCGGGGGTGGTTCACCCTGGAGGAGTACCGGGACGGCCTGGCGCTCTCGCAGCTGGCGCCGGGGCCGCTGGCGGCGCAGCTGGCCGTCTGCCTGGGGTGGATCCGCGGCGGGGTGGCGGGCGCGACGGCGGCGGGGTTCGCCTTCGTGGCGCCGTCGCTGGCCATGGTGCTGGTGCTCTCGGCGCTGTACGTGCGCTTCGGCGGGCTGCCGTGGATGGCGAGCGCCTTCTACGGCGTGGGCGCGGTGGTGATCGCCATCATCGCCCGCAGCGCCTTCAAGTTCGCGCGGGGCACCCTGGGCCGCGACCGGCTGCTGTGGGGCGTCTGCGCCGCCAACGCGCTCACCACGGCGTGGACGGGCACCGAGCTGCTGCCGGTGTTCCTGGCCGGCGGCGTGGTGGTGATGCTGGCGCGCGGGCACCGGCTGCCACTGCGCTGGCCGGTGCTGGCGCTGGTGCCTCCGCCGGTGCTGGCGGGCGCGGCGCTGCACGGCCAGCTGCTCGTCTTCTTCGCCAAGGCGTCGCTGGTGGTGTTCGGCAGCGGCCTGGCCGTGGTGCCCTTTCTCTACGGCGGGGTGGTGCAGGAGTACGGGTGGCTGAACGACCGGCAGTTCCTGGACGCCGTCGCCGTGTCGATGCTGACGCCGGGGCCGGTGGTCATCACGGTGGCCTTCATCGGCTACCTGGTGGCGGGGCTGGGCGGGGCGCTGGTCGCGGCGGCGGGAATGTTCATCCCCGTCTGGCTGGTGGTGCTCGTCCTGGCGCCCTCCTTTCACCGGGTGCGCCGCCACGCCGCCATCGGCGCGTTCGTGGAGGGGATCACGGCCGGGGCCGCGGGGGCGATCGCCGGCGCGGTGTACGTCCTGGGCACGCGGGCGATCACCGATCCCGCGACCGCGCTCGTCGCCCTGGGCGGCCTGGCGCTGCTGCACAAACGCATCGCCGTGCCGGAGCCGGTGCTCATCCTCGCCGGGGGAGTGGCGGGGATGCTGCTGAGCCCCGGGTGAGATGAGTGGATGCTGGCATTCCGCGCGCGGCGCACGTCATCCGGCGTCCCGCCGCGCCACGCGGTGCGGGCCGTCGAACCCGATGGCCCGGTGGCGGCTGATCGCCGCGTTCCAGTCCAGGCG
>DASTNU010000898.1:0-2031 GCA_035720605.1 Longimicrobium sp.
GACTCCCGTGAGCGCCAGCGCCGTCCACGCCGTGGGCGCCAGCCCCGCGCCCAGCCCCCGCCCCGCCGCCTGCGTGAGCGCGCGCCCCACGCCCAGGTGCATCACCGCCAGGTAGCCCAGCACCGCCCAGGCCAGGGTGAGCACCCCCAGCCGCGCCGTTCCCAGCCCCGCCGCCAGCAGGGGGATGGCCAGCAGCCCCAGCACGGCGGGGACCGCCGCGCCGGCCAGGTTGTACGCCACGCCACGCGCCAGGCGCCCGGCGCGCAGCAGCGGCGGCACTCCGTCCGCCAGCACCCTTTCCGTCGATCCCGTCGCGCTCACCGGACGGCCATGGCTCCGCCGCGAATCACCCGTTCACCCCCCTGTCGGTCGATCGTTTCCCGGGTCCGGCGGAACCGCTCCCTCAGCCGATCAGCGCCGGGGCGCGGGAAGAAGGAAGGCGAGGAGCGGCTTGCGGGCGGAGAGCGGATCGGCGGGTCAGGGACGGCGCCGCGGGCGCGGCGGGGGAAGCGGCGGAGGGCGGCGGAAGGCGTGGACGGGAAAGCGGCCCGGCGCGCGGGCGCGTCACGGCCACTCCGCCGCCGACAGCCCTGCCGCCCGCTCGGGATGCGGCCGCGCCGGCCGGACGCCCTCGCGCGCGGGGTGCGGCTCCGCGAGCGGCGCGTAGCCGGGGGCCGAGGCCAGGGCCGCGTCGAAGAGCTCGCGGGTGCGCTGCACCGCCTCCTCGTCGCCCGCCCAATCGGCGCCGAAGGCGGCCGCCCGCTGCGACCAGGCGCGGTGCTCCTCCGCCCCCATCGCCACGCAGCGCTCCAGCACGGCGGTGAAGGCCGACGGGGCCGCCAGGGGCAGGTCCCACCCCACCCCGCGGCGCTCCAGCCCGCGCCAGGGCGTCTGGTCGCTGACCAGCACCGGGCACCCCTCCACCAGCGCCTCCAGGATCACGTGCCCGAAGTTCTCGCCCCAGGTGGGGAGGATCATCAGGTCGTGCTCGCGGAACACCTCGTACACCCGGGCGTGCTCCACCGGGCCGTGGTAGCGGGCGGTGACGTTCCCCGGCAGCCGGGCCATGGCGCGGCGGCAGTCGTTCCAGTACCCCGCCTCTTCCACCGGGCCGTAGATGTCGAACTCCACCCGCCCGCGGACGCCCGCCAGGAAGGCCAGGGCCCCCTCCAGGTTCTTCTTCGACGCCACGCGCGAGACGTACGCCAGCCGCAGCAACCCCGGCTCCTTGGCGTGCGGGCGATCCGGCGGGGGCGGGTGGGCGGCGCCCAGGTCCGGCGCCACCACCACCCGCGCGCCGTCGCCCATCCAGCGGCGCACGTCGGCCGCCTCCTCGGCGCTGGAGGCCTGCCACACCACCCCGTCGAAGAGCCCCGCCGCCTTGCAGGCGCGGATGTACAGCCGCTTCTTGAGGTACCGCGGCGTCACCCCGCCCGGAACGGTGCGGGGCGGGAACCAGCGCCCCCAGGTGCCCGTGGCCAGCGCGCCCGGGTGCAGCTCGCCCCGCGGCGCCACCACCACCGGGCGCGCGGGGATGGCCCCCATCCGCCGCAGCAGCAGGGGCGCGAAGGTCATGCGGTCGGAGAACAGGCTGTTCAGGTACAGCACGTCGTGCGGCGTGGCGCGGATCACCCGCCGCAGCCCGCGCAGCCCCGTCTGCCCCGGCGGCAGGTAGAGCGCCTGGGCCTCGCCCACCGGGTGCCACTCCCCACGGGGAATGCCCGGGTAGGGCGCGCGGTCGCCGAAGTCGCGGTCGCGCGTCACCAGCCTGAAGCGGTACCCCGGGCCCAGCCGCTCCACCGAGTGGGCGACGCTGCGCACCGGCCCCCCGGCCTTCATGCCGGGAAGGTAGTGGTCTACGACGCTCAGGATGGTGACGGGCATGCGGACCGCGGTTGTACGGCGATGGAAAAGGTGGAACGGCGCACGGCTACCCCGCCGCCCGGGTGGAGCGGAACCACTCCACGAACCGCGGGATCCCCTGCTCGATGCGCGTGGTGGGCGCATACCCCAGCAGGTCGCGCGCCCGCG
>DASTNU010000899.1:0-5160 GCA_035720605.1 Longimicrobium sp.
CTCCCCTCTCCCGCGCAGTTGGCGGGAGAGGGGCCGGGGGTGAGGGGTTCGCGCGCAGCGCGACGCCGTAAAAACCGGTCTACGCGCTGTGTTCGCCCTCCATCACGACTGCTGGCCGCGCCTGCCGCCATCACTCCTCCGCCGCCCGCGCCATCGCGCGGCGCGCGAGGGCGAAGAGCAGCGCGGCCAGGATGGCGAGCGGGACCAGCATCCGCCGCTGCGGCATGTGGTCCAGCAACAGCGACGTCCGCAGCGCGTCGGCGACGAGAGTGAGCGGGTTCCAGCGCGCGACCTCCGCCAGCCACTCCGGCATCTGCCGCGCGGGGACCAGCGCGGTGCTGGTGAAGAGCAGCGGCATGTTCACCACGTGGACGAACACCGCCATGCTCTCCTGCGCCCGCGTCTTGAGCGCGATCCAGCACGACAGGCTCGCGTACGCCAGCGCGAACGCCGCCAGCCCCAGCGCGCCGACGAGCACTCCGGCCCCGTCGATGCGCAGCCGCGCGCCCAGCGCCACCCCCAGCAGCGCGACCACGAACGCCTGCGCCAGCAGCCGCCCCACGTCCGCCGCCAGCTTGCCGCCCAGCATCCACCCCGGGTGGTCCGTCGCGCGCGCCATCCGCTGGGCAAAGCCCGTCTGCAGGTCGCGAACGAGCTCGATCCCCGCCTGCGACGCGCCGAACAGCACCGTCATCGCGCAGACGCCGGGGAGCAGGAAGTCCAGGTACCGCAGCCGCGCGTACGGCTCCCCCAGCGCGAAGCGGTGGAAGAGGAAGCCGAAGATCAGCATCCAGAACAGCGGCTGCACGAAGCTGAACGTCAGCGGCACCGGCCGCCGCAGCATCTTGCGCCAGTTGCGCCGCGCCGTCTCCGCCAGCACCCGCACCGCCGCGCTCACGCGACCCCCAGCGGATCGCGTGAACAGCCCCCGAGTCCACCCCAGGAGCGATTGAAATCGCCGCTGGAAAATCGCGAAGTCCGCCTTCGCAGACTGTAGCCGCGACTCCGGGGTGTCTCGACACGCGTGATCGCGCCACGGGTTCCGGCAGCGGACGCTGCGGTGCGTGGAACGCCGCACAGGGCCAGGCCGCCGAATCCGCGCAGGCGGATTTTGCGCATTTCCAGCGGCGAATTCATTCGCTCCCGCGGGCGGACGCCGCGTGGCCGGATCGTTCCCGGGAACGCCGCGCCCCGACACGCCTCCTTCGCGATGATAGGCCAGGGTGTCGCGGTGGATGCCATCATCCGCGCCTCCCGCGTCCACCACCGCCGCCGTTTCCGCCGCCACGTCCACCGCCGCCTCCGCCCGCACCCCGCCCACCCGCCAGCTCCGGCACCGCCCACGCGCTCCCGGTCAGCCGGAAGAAGGCGTCCGCCAGCTCCGGCTCGTGCCGCGCGTAGTCGCGCGCCGCGTGGCCCGCCGACGCCAGCACCTCCAGCGCGGGATCGGCGTCCCGCGGGTTGGCGTCGCGCCAGATGACGACGGTCGATCCCGCGACGCTCACCTCCCGCACCCCCGGCACCCGCGCGATCGCGGGGCCCAGCGCGTCGCCGTCCGCCTCGCGCGCCAGCGTGACGACGGTGCGCGCGCGTGCGTGCGCCGCCACCAGCGCGCCGGGCGCGTCCGCGGCCACCACGCGCCCCTGGTGCAGCAGGACGGCGAGGTCGCACTGTGCCGCCACCTCCGCCAGGTCGTGCGTCGCGACCAGCGCCGTGCCTCCGACGTCGCGGAAGTCCGCGAGCTGGCGCCACAGGTCGCGGCGGCCCTCGGGATCCAGGCTCGACGACGGCTCGTCCAGCATCAGCAGCTCCGGGCCGTGCAGCGTCGCCAGCGCCAGGTGCAGGCGTTGGCGCTGCCCGCCGGACCACGTCGCGACGGGCCGGTCCGCGAACGCCGCCAGCCCCGACCGCTCCGCCACGCCCACCAGGCACGCCTCCCGCTCCGCGCGGGGCAGTCCCTGCAGCGCGTGGAACAGGCGCAGCGTCTCGCATCCCGTCATCTCGGGATCGAGCGCGGCGTCCTGGCCCACGTACGCCGTCCGCGGGCGCAGCGCGGCGCGGCCGCGGCGGGGATGGAGGCCCAGCACCTCCACCTCCCCCGCATCCCACGCCGTGATCCCGGCGAGGATGCGCAGCAGCGTGCTCTTGCCGGACCCGTTGGCGCCGATCACCCCCACCAGCGCGCCGTGGGGGATGCGCAGATCGATCCCGTCCAGCGCCCGCACGCCGCCGAACGCCTTCCGCAGGCCGGCGGCGCGGACGGCTGCGTCAGTCGGCGTAGACGATGGTGCCGGCATGCTCACCGCGCACGGCGGCCGCGATGCGGTCCGGGTCGCGCCCGTTCACCACCTGGAACTGGCGCACCAGCCGTGCGTTCAGCAGCACGTCCGCCAGCACCTCGTCGAAGGGCAGGCTGCGCAGCCCGCGCCGCTTCAGCTCGCGCGCGCCGATGGAGTCTATGAACGACGCGGACGGGTTCACCTTCGGGTCCTCCGTGTAGAGGCCATCCACGTCCTTCACCAGCGTGACGGACTTGCAGCCGAAGCACTCGCCCAGGATCAGGCACCCCGCGTCGGTGCGGTGCGGGGGGATGCGGCCGACCTCCGGCGGGTGCTCCCAGATGGAGTAGGGCGGCACGCCGTTGAAGATCACCCCCGGCGCGCTGTGGATGAACAGCGGCAGCAGGTGCCCGAAGATCTCCGGCGGAATGGCCACCACGCCGTACGGGGAGAGCAGCGTCCCCAGGATGTGCGCGTTCCCCAGCGCGTCCGCCACGGACACCTGCGCCAGCACCCCCGTCGGCAGGCCGAGATCGAGGCCGATGGAGAAGACGTGGCGGCTGCGCACCCCGCCGCCCACCCCCAGGATCAGCTTCTCCTTCTTCAGCAGCTCGCCGATGGTCGCCACCACCGGATAGGTGAGCGCGCGCCCCTGGTCCAGGATCGACCGCCCGCCCACCTTGACCACGTGGACGTTGGGAAGCATGCGGACCACGGGGGATTCGGTCGACGCCATCACCTGCTTGTCCAGCAGGCTCTCGCGCATCAGCATCGACTGCACGTGGTGCCGGTCGTCCGTCCGCGGCCCGTCGAGAATGTCGGTCATGTCCCTCAGTCCGCGGTGATGATGGTGCCGACGGGCTCGCCCTCGAGCGCGCGGGTCAGGTTGCCGGGGACCAGGCCGTTGATCACCTGGATCGACCGGCGGTTCTCCGCGTTGGGCATCAGCTCCAGCACCGCGCGCTCCACGACCACGTCGTCCAGGTCCATCGCGTTCAGCTCGCCCACGCTGATGCGGGGGATGAACTTCGCGTGGCGCTCCTTCTTGGGGTCCGCCGTGTACAGGCCGTCCTCGTCCTTCACGTAGATCATGGAGCGCGCGCCGAACACCTCGCTGATCAGAAAGCAGCCGGTGTCGGTGCGGTGCGGGGGAATGCGGCCGACGGCGGGGTTCTTCTGCCAGAAGGTGTACGGCGGCATGCCGAAGAAGATGGCCGCGCCGCGCTCTTCCAGGTAGAGCGGCAGCTGCGGGAACTGCGCCGGCTCGATGAAGGGGATGCCGTGCTTCGCCAGCAGGTAGTGCAGCATCCGCGCGTTCTGCATCGAGACGAACGTGCCGAGGACGCTGAGGACCCCCGTCGGCATCCCCAGGTCGATCCCCACGCTGTACGCGTGCCGCGCGCGCGTCCCCGCCCCCGTGCCGATGATCATCTTGTGCCGCCCCAGGTTCGCCGAGATCTCGTCGATCAGCGGGAAAACGGCGGCGCGCCCGCGGTCGATGAAGCTCTGTCCGCCCACCTTGACCACGTTGGCGTCGGGAAGGATCTGGACGACGGGGTGCTCCGCGGTGCGGGAGAGCAGCGCCTCGTCCGTCAGGCTGCCGGTGACGAGCTCGCGGCCCAGCGCGGTCAGCAGTTCGTTCTGCATGCGGGGTGGGGATGGATGAGTGATGGTGGTGCGGATGGTTCAAGCGAGATCGGCGGCCACCTCGCCCGGCGGTTGAATTGAAACCGCTGCTGGAACGTCACGAAGTCCGCCTGCGCGGACTGCGGGCACCGCGTTCGTGCCGGTTGGACTGGCATCCTGCCGTCCGCCGTCGGCCCCCCTCTCCCCCGACCCCTCTCCCCCGTTGCGCAGGGGAAAGGGGAGAACTTCATCTCCGCGCCCAGACTGTCATTCCGAGGGAGGCGCCGCGCAGAACCATCATCCCGCGTGATCTCGAGCGCCGACCGAGGAACCTACTCGCCCGTGCTGGTGGTTAGCCCGCCCGCCGCGATCTGGCCCGTGTGTTTCTGTGCCGCTGGATGGAAAGTCAGCGAATCGGGATGCGGATGGCGCCCAGCTCGAAGGCCTCGTCCTGCGGCAGCGGCTGGTCGATGTCCCCGAGCTCCGCCGCGGCCCAGTCGCGCAGGCCGGCCAGGACGCGCGCCTTCACCTCCGCGGGCAGGTCCAGCCCCGCGAGCCCGCTCTTGCCCTCCCACGCGATCAGCGAGTCCGCCGGCCGGTGCTGCCCCGTCCACCGGGCGGCGACGCGTGGCTCCAGCCGCGCTCCGCCCGTCTGCTCCAGCGCCGCGAACACCGCGTCCGCGCGGGCGTCGTGGCTGCGCCCGGCGAACCCCTCCGCCGCCAGCATCTGCCGCATCCGCCGCCGCAGCACGGACTTCGGCGAATCCGGCGGCCGGCGCACTCGCCCCAGCACCAGCCACCCGCCCGGCGCGCGCAGCACCCGCCGCGTCTCCGCCGCCGCGTGCCCGGGATCGAGGTGATGCAGCGCGCGGGCGGAGAACACCACGTCCACGCTCGCGTCCTCCACCGGCCAGCGCTCGTTGCCGTCGGCCAGGTGGAGGTCGGCCCGGAGCCCCTCGCGCGCCGCACGCTCGCGGAACACCGCCAGCATCGCCGCCGAGCGGTCGAAGCCGGTGTAGCGGATGGGGAGGCGCAGCATCGGCAGGCTCAGCCCGCCCGTCCCCGCGCCCACGTCCAGCCACCGCTGCGCATCCACCGCCCCCACGATCTCCGCCACCGCCGCCGCGATCGCCTCCGCGGCCCGCGGCGGCACCCCCGCGCGCTCGTCGAACGCCGCCGCCTGGTCGTCGTAGAGCATCGGCGCGCCGGGAGCGTGTGTCAGCGGAAAGGCGGTGGCGTGGCGGGGATGTGCTGG
>DASTNU010000900.1:0-5177 GCA_035720605.1 Longimicrobium sp.
GCGGCGCGGGCGTCGGGGACGGGGACGTAGTGCGCGGCCCAGGGATAGGCGGAAACGCCGTTCTCTCCCCACCGCGCGTTGCCGCCGGCGTGGTCCTCCATCTCCAGCAGCACGAAGTCCGCGAACCCCCGCCGCCGCAGCCGCCACGCGGCCGAAAGTCCGGCGATCCCCCCGCCCGCGATCACCACCGGCACGCGCTCCAGGTGGCGCGGCGCCTCCGACGGCGCGCGGTCGCGCAGGCGGTGGCCGCGCGCGCCGCCGTCGTCCACGAACCCGCCGGCGACGGGCGGCTCCGTCTTTCGCCCGCACGCCACGAACGGGGCCGCGGCCAGCGCGCCCAGAAAGGCCCGGCGCGAGATCCCTACCGGGTGATCTGTTCCCACTCGTCGCTGTAGTAGCGCACCAGCACCTGGTCGTCCAGCCGGTTGGCGCGCACGGGGACCGGGCGCATGTCGGCGGGAAACTCGAAGAGGTGGGGAACGGTGCCGGGGGTGAGGTACCGCAGGCCGTCCGGCAGGCGCTCCGGCGGCGTGTAGTCGCCCCGGCCGGCGAGCACGAAGCCCCACTCGCCGAAGGAGGGGACGTACAGGTGGTAGGGCCAGGTGCGCAGCCCCGCCTCGCGCAGGGTGAGGTCGATGCTCCAGAAGGCGGAGCGCGCGAAGAGGGGCGAGGTGCTCTGCACCACCACCATGGCCCCGCGGTTCAGGTGGTGCGAGAGCAGGCGGTAGAAGGCCGTCGTGTACAGCTTGCCGACGCCGTAGTTGGAGGGGTCGGGAAGGTCGATGACCACGAAGTCGAACGTTTCGCGCGTCTGGTCCAGCCAGCGGAAGGCGTCGCGGTTCACCACCCGCACCCGCGGCGAGGTGAGCGCCCCCCCGTTCAGCCGCACCAGCTCGCGGTGGGTGCTGAACAGGCGCGTCATCTCCGGGTCCAGGTCCACCAGCGTGACCTCCACCCCCGGATAGCGCAGGACCTCGCGCACGGCCAGCCCGTCGCCGCCGCCCAGCACCAGCACGCGGCGCGCCCCGGGGAGAGCCGCCAGCCCCGGGTGCACCAGCGCCTCGTGGTAGCGGTACTCGTCGCGCGAGCTGAACTGCAGGTGGCCGTTGAGGAAGAGGCGCAGGTCGTCGCGCCAGGCGGTGAGCACGATGCGCTGGTACGGCGAGTTGCGCGAAAGCACCACGGGGTCCGCGTACAGGCTGGACTCCGCCGTGCGCGTGATGCGCTCCGCCCCCGCGAAGCCGGCCGCCAGCAGCGCCAGCACGGCGATGCACGCCGCCACCAGCGGCCGGCGGCGGGGAAGGGCGTCGCGCAGGAGGTGCGTGGACCAGAGCGCCACCGCCGCGTTCACCAGGCCGAAGAGGAGCGCCGTGCGCACCATCCCCAGCCGCGGCACCAGCACCAGCGGAAAGAGGAGCGATGCGCCCAGCGCGCCCAGGTAGTCGAAGGTCAGGACGTTGCCCACCACGTCCTTGAACTCCAGCCGGTCGCGCAGCAGCCGCATCAGCAGCGGGATCTCCAGCCCCACCAGCGCGCCGATGATGAACACCAGCGTGTACAGCAGGAGCTGAAAGGCGTCGGTGAAGGCGAAGGCCAGGAAGAGGAGGGTCGAGGAGAAGCCGCCCACCACCGCCACCATCAGCTCCACGGTGACGAAGCGGGCCGCCAGTCCTCGGTGCACCCAGCGCGACAGCCAGCTGCCCACCCCCATGGCGAACAGGTAGGTGCCGATGACGGTGGAGAACTGCAGCACACTGTCGCCCAGCAGGTAGCTGCTGAGCGCGCCGGCCACCAGCTCGTACACCAGCCCGCACGCCGCGATGAGCAGCACGGTGACGAAGAGCGCCGCGTTCACGGGCGCCCTTCCGGAGAGGGTGCTGCTGAATCCTGGACCACGGAGACAGGCATCGTCTTCCTGAGAGGGTGTTGCCAGACCCGGAGACTGCGAAGCAGCGCCGTCTTCCTTGAGGGAGCGCACACGAATAACCTGAGGGTAATACAACCGCTTGCGCGCGCCCGAAGGATCTTCTCTCCGCCGGCGAGGGGAGGCTCGACGGCAGAGATTCAGCCCCACGGTTCTGCCGGCGAGATCCTTCGGTCGGCGCCAAAGCACCGTGCGCGCTGAAGTTGCACGCGGCGCCTCCCTCAGGAAGACAACCGCCGGCGCGCGGGGTTCAGCAACACCCTCTGAGGGGGCGCACGCGCTGGGACGGCGCTCGCGCAACGACGTGCGCGCGACCGGAGGATCTGCTCCGCCGTACCGCGGGCCGGCCTCCACGCGCTCGACCAGCCTCCCGGTCCGGCCGACGAGATCCTTCGGCCGGCGGGAACTGCATTGTTCGCGAGATCGCTGGCGTGCCGGGCCTACCAGATGGCCGCGGCGATGATGATGGAGACGCCGATGGCCATGGCGCCCACCACCACGGCGAGCGCGGTGTTGTGCTCGTCGATGAGCTCGCGCCACAGGGTGCCGGGGGTGAGCCGCTCGATGGCGACGAACGCCAGCACGAAGAGCACGATCCCCAGCAGCGCGTAGACGGCCGCGGCGCCCAGGTTCCTCAACATCTCGTCCATCGTCGCGTCCTCACTTGCCGCCGACGTAGCGGCCGGACCCGGTGTAGTGCACGCGGTACGCGCCGGGGTTGTCGCGCACCGAGCGGGGGGCGGGCTGCCCCTCGCGGGCGTTGCTGAACGGCGCCCATCCGCGGTACTCCGCCAGTCCCACCAGCGAGACCACCGCCGTTCCGAAGATCAGGTACCACCGTATCTCGCGCATGGCTCACTCGTCGTCGCCGCTGGTCATCGGCGGGTAGTCGCTTTCCATCCACCGGTTGTGCTCGAACACGCCGCGCACGATGGTGCGCCACACCGGCGGCACCAGCAGGGCCAGCAGGGCCAGCAGGTACATCGACCGCGCGGGCGCGCCGTGCGTGGCGCGGACGGTGTAGGTGACCGGCGCGCTGGCCTGCCCGGCCACCACCAGGCGGTAGCGTCCGGGCGGCACCCGCGGCACGCTGGCCCCGCCCCGGTGCGAGCCCTCGGTCCAGCTTTCTCCGCCGTCCCAGCCGTAGTAGTAGCTCACCTCGTCGCCGAACTCGCGGGTGCGCCCCGTCTGCTCGTTCACCAGGGTCATGTCGAACGAGGCCCACGCGTTGCTCACGTCGGTCTCCACGCGCACCTTGAGCCGCGCGGGGCGCCCGGAGATGGTGAACGGCTCGCTCACCATCACGTTCGCCTCCGCCGAGTCCGGCCACAGCTCGGCGCCGCCGGTGTACACCACCCGCTCGGCTCCCGCCGCCAGCCCTCCCGCCAGCAGCAGCACCAGGGCGAAGACCAGGAAGGCGAACCAGAGCGGCGTCGCGCTGGGGTGCGGCGACGGCTGGTTGGCGAACACCCCGCGCGGCGCGGGGGGCGCGCCGGACAGCCCGAACGCCTCCCATATGCGCCCTCCCGGCACGTACTCGCCCAGCGACCAGGTGATCTCGTCCTTCGTGCCCTCGCGGGAAAGGAGGAGCGGCGGATGGACGAAGTCGTCCGTCTGCGCGCGGTCGCCCACCCGCACCTGCCAGGGGAACTCGCCCAGGGCGAAGGTGGTCTCCGCGCTGGCGCGCTGAAAGTGGCGGAACCACTTGCCGCGCACCTGCGCGCGCGCCTGCTGCCCGGTGCCGCTCAACGAGGGCGCCGCCTTGAGGGGCACCACGTCGTTCCAGTGCCCGGCGTACTCCGTCAGGTAGCGAAAGCCGGCCTGGGGCGCGTGCAGCAGGTATTCGCGCCACGAGTAGCTCACCCCCTCCACCCGGATGGTGCGCTGCTGAAAGCCCAGCACCGTCCACTCGGCGCCGTGCATCCGCCCGGTGGACCCCAGCGGGATGAGCGGGCGCACGGCGGCGCGGTCGGCGAACTGCTGCAGCACCGTGAGCTTGGGCGACTTCGCGTCCAGCACCGACTGGCAGTACTGGCAGACGGCGTTCACCGTCTCTCCCGGCAGCCGGATGGTCACGGTGCCGCCGCAGCTGGGGCAGCTGAGCGCGTCCGCGCCCTCCGCGCGCGGCGCCTCCGGCTCGCGGAGCCCGCGAAGCTGCAGCTCCTCCAGCGGGACGTATTCGCCCTGGAAGAGGAGGGGCGGGTCCTCGCTGTAGTCCAGCGTGCCGAACATCCCCTCCTGGCCCGCCAGGTCCGCGAACAGCACCTCGCCGCGGTCCCAGTACTCGAACGGCAGCTCGCCCTCCACCGCCACGTACCGGGCGCGGGTGAGGGTGGAGACCACGTAGTGCGCGCCGTGGTAGACGAACGCCTGGCCGGGCGTGAGCGTGGCGGCGGCGGGGCTGCCGCGCGGCGCTTGGGCCAGGAAGCTGACGGCGTACTCGTCCTGCGCGTCGGAGAGCCAGCCGCTGGCGCCGTCCGCGAAGGCCAGGTGCCACTCGCTCCAGAAGCCGCGCTCGTACTCGTACGCAATGCGGCCCACGACGGTGAAGGGGCGGCCGTGGTACGCGCCGCGCGTGCCGAGCTGGATGCGCGAGGTGACGGGGGGCGGCTCGGAGACGCGCCCCACCTTCTGCAGGTCCACGCCGCGGCGCACCAGCACGGAGCCGCAGTGGCCGCACACCGTCTGCACGGCGCCGGCCCACTGGAAGCGGATCTCGGCCCCGCAGCTGGGGCAGTTGGCGACGGGTGCGGTCATTCCGCCAGCGCGGGGACGGCGGCGTACGGGCGCTCCACGCTGCGCACGGTGACCTCCGCCGCGTTCAGCAGCGCGCGCAGCTCACCCTCCCAGTCCCACTCCGGCCGGGGCCGGCAGCAGAAGAGGTTCAGGCACAGGGAGCCGTGCTCGGGAAAGGTGTGGCAGGCCAGGTGCGACTCGGCCAGCATGCACAGGCCGGTCACCCCGCCGGGGCCGGGAAAGCGGTGCCACTGCGCGGGGGCCACCGGGTGCAGCGCCAGCGCGTGCACCACCCGGTCGAACAGCCGCCGCAGGGTGTCCACGTCCGCCAGGGCGGCGGGGTCGCACCCGTGCGCCTCGACCAGCCATTCGCGACCGTGCATCGCAGGATGAGATCGGATTTCGGTAGATGCCGGAACGTGCCGCGGCGTCGTTCGCCGCGCGGCACTTCTTTACGGACGGTTCGCGCCGGGGTTTCGCGGTGCGGATGCGACGGGGAGAATAGGAGGGGGCGGGG